>JAFAPG010000437.1 GCA_019247235.1 Acidobacteriota bacterium | reverse complement strand
TATGTTCGGCACCTCACACCCGCGCGTGGGACTGCTTTCGATCGGAGAAGAGGAAGGCAAAGGCAACGAGCTCACGCGTGAAGCCTATCAAGCTCTGAAGCAGTTGCCGCTGAACTTCATCGGCAACGTCGAAGGTCGCGATTTGTTCAGCGGTGTCGCCGATGTCATCGTCAGCGACGGATTCGTCGGCAATGTAGCCTTGAAGACCTCAGAAGGCGTGGTCAGTTTAGTGCGAGCCACCTTGAAGGAAACTTTGGCGACCACCATCACCCGTCAAGTTGGATACTTGCTTTCGCGCAGCGCTTTTTCCGACTTCAAAAAGCGACTGGATCATACCGAATACGGAGGAGCCCCTTTACTAGGAGTGAAGGGGGCTTGCTTCATCACCCACGGGTCATCGAACGCCAACGCCATCAAAAATGCCATTCGTGTGGCCGCCGAGTTTGTGGAACGTAATATTACGCTGAGCATCGAAAATGAGCTGGCGGCCATGCGTCCAACCCCGGAAATGATCACCTAGCAGTGATTGGCCTTTCAGGAGCAGAGGATTCAGGAGAATTTGATGATTGCGCTGCTTTTTCCCGGACAGGGTTCGCAGGTGTGCGGAATGGGCAAGGATCTGGCGGAACATTATCCTCACGCCCGTCGGCTGTTTGAAGAAGCTGATGAGGCTCTAGAGATCGAGCTCTCTCGCCTGTGCTTCCACGGTCCGGAAGAACAATTGCGGCGCACCGAGATCACCCAACCCGCCATTCTCACCACTTCGATCGCCGCCTGGGCGGTTTTCAAGCAAAGCAGCCCGGCTCCCGCGTTTGTCGCCGGGCACAGTTTAGGAGAGTATTCCGCCCATGTGGTAGCAGGAACCATCCCCTTCGCCGAGGCCGTGCGCGCCGTACATAAGCGGGGCCAATACATGCAGGAGGCCGTACCCGACGGAGTTGGAGCGATGGCAGCAATTCTGGGAATGGATGTGGATGCGGTGATCTCTGTCTGCGGCGAAGCCGCCCAAGGCGAAGTCTGCGAGCCGGCCAACCTTAATTCTCCCGAGCAGATTGTGATCTCCGGCCATCGCGCCGCGGTCGAGCGGGCCGTACGCCTGGCCGATGAACGCGGTGCTAAACGCAGCAAAATTCTTCCCGTGAGCGCCCCATTTCATTGCTCGCTGATGAAGGCCGCGGAGGAGCGGCTTGCCACTGATTTGGCTAACCTGAGCTTTGAACGCCCTCGGTGTCCGGTGGTGGCCAATGTCTATGCAAGGCCAGTCGCGGAAGCGGAAACTTCGCGGGAAGCGCTCATTCGTCAGGTGACAGGCTCGGTGAAATGGAGCCAATCGATCGATTGGCTCATCGGACAGCAAGTCGATACCTTCGTCGAAGTGGGACCTGGCAAGGTGTTATGCGGCTTGATGCGCCAGATTGATCGCTCGAAGAAGTGTCTCAACGTCGAAGACCAAGCCTCCTTGAAAAAGACCGAGGATTTTCTGAGGACCGTGGCCTCAACCTAATCAACTGCGGATAAATACCTAAAAAATGGGCGTACACGAAGCTTCTATCTTGTGGATGGGGTCGTGCCCGTAACCTGGCCGTCGGGAACTTACCCACGCCTGCGCACCCTTCCCTTTCTGATAGTTGGCTCGAAGACCGGATCGTGGAGTGTACGCGCCAGTCGGACTTCGGCGAGTACACGGACTCTGGGTTTCGCCTGGATCGAAGCAGTCCCTACCGCTTGCATTTTGTAAGTGTCTACGTCAGCGACCAGGAGCGTTGTCAGCCGAGAAGGAGATGGCCCTTCTCCCCTGGGCTTATTCGGTGAGCCAGCCCCACCAGTTGCCGCAGTCAACCTCGTTAGGCGAAAAATCCAGAGTCTTGTCACCCTTGTCCACCCATACATACGTATGCTGGGCGCGCTGGTTGACCGTGACCTGAATGATCACGCCATTGCCGGCTGCATAGGAGCAGTCGACGGTGTAGGACTTAATGGCTCCCCAATCCCCGGCTGGTCCCCAATCCCGATAGAAGTCTCCGTACCCGTACTTTGAGTATCGGCCAGGATGCTGCTTCCAAATCGGATCGCGAAACCAGAGTGCGAAAGCACCTTCATAATCCTGGCGCTTGAGGGCGGCGAAAAATTGCTTGGCGGCGTGGCGCTCCGGGTAATTGCGCAGATGGTATCCCACCCAGACCAGAATCAGACAGGCGATGACGGCGACAATGGTCAGATTGCGACGCCGGCGCGCGCGTGCCTCGTCATACTGCTCAGCATCGAGTAGGGTCATGACTTCCAGAATATATGGAAGCCAGAGAATTAGAAAAAGTTCCCGCTCTCGAAAAGACGGCGGAAAGCATCCCGGTCCCCGGTGATGACTACAGCGTACGCTTGAACAAAGGTACAGCAATGGCCAAAGCAACGACCGCGAATACGGCCAGATAAGCCAGGTCCTGCCAGATGGCGACCAGACTGGTTTCCTTGAGCAAGAGCGATTTAAATCCGTGAACGGCAAAGGTGAAGGGATCAACCTGAGAGATGACGCGCAACCATCCGGGGAAGGCCTGCACGGGATAGACCGATCCACTGGGAAAAAACAGCAAGGTATTCAAAATGCCGAACGTGGCGCGGGGAACGAGCGGGTCTTCGACCCGCACCATCAGTAAAAACATCATGGCATTAAAGGCCAGCGAGGTGAGCAAGATCATTATCGCCAGGCCAAGCATGGTGGCGGGATGGAAGATAGTGCCGACTCCCGCCAAAAGCGATCCCACCAAGGTAATGACTACCCCGGTCATCACCGCTTTAATGGCGCCGGCGGCATTCAAACCAAATACCAGCTCGGCTTTCGTGATGGGGGTTACCAGATAACCTTCGTGAACGCCGCGGGCTTTATCGTCGATATAAAGCATGCCGCCACCGATCATGACCGAGACAAACATGGCCAGGGCGATCGAGCCGGGGAGCAGATATTTCATGTACTCGATGTAGGGATAGAGTTCCACAATTTGTAATACCACCTGTTCGAGCATGCGAGGCTCGACCGTAGGATTGTTCAGTGCCGCGGTAATATCACTGACCTCGCTTTCTAGCGTCGAGGTCATAAAGTTGTCGCTATTGTCGACCACCAGAGCAATCTGCGGCTGTTGTTTCTCATAGACGCGCCGCGAATACTGCGGCGGGATGATCACTGCTCCCTGGATCTTTCCATTGCGCACAGCTTCGACGGCTTGTCTCTCGTTGTTGTAATAGACCGGCTGGAAGGTGCGCAGGTTACTGCGCACCGAATCAAAGGCCTCGCGAATCTTGAGAGCTTGCGGCCCACCGTCCTCATCGACTAGGCCCAGCTTGGCGTCCTTAATTTTTCCTCCAAAGGCGTTGCCCAATACAATCAGCTGCACCAGGGGGAAGATCATCGAAACCAGCATCAAGGCGGGGGAACGAAAGAATTTCCGCAACTCGCGTTCCACAATGGCCAGCATTCGATTCATGGCTGCACCCCGGGCCGGGGCGGCATGACAAAGGAGTAAGCTTTGACCAGTTCATCGCGCAATTGCCGGCCCGTGTAGTGGACAAATACATCGTCCAAAGTGGTGTTCTGCACGGAAAGAGATTTCAGGGCTACTCCGGCTTGGACCGCCAACTCCACCAACTGGGTCGTGGTGCGCGAGCCGTTGCTGCTAAGAACCCGGTACATGGCCGCCCCTTGATGGCGTAGCGACGTCACTTCCGGCAAGCGGCGCAGCTGTTCGTCCCAGTGTTCTGGGGTCTTCTCAAACTGGACCTCGATCACATTCGATCCCGGCACGCTCGCCTTGAGCGCCGCCGGAGTGTCGAGGGCCACCAGTTTCCCGTGATCCACAATAGCGATGCGGTCGCAGAGGCGGTCGGCTTCGTCCATGTAATGAGTGGGGATCAGAATCGTAAGCTGGCGTCGATTCTTGATATTGGTCAGCATCTCCCAGACTGCCACCCGCGACACCGGGTCTAATCCCGTAGTGGGCTCATCGAGAAAGAAGATGCGGGGGCTGTGGACGAGGCCTCGGGCGATTTCAAGCCGTCTGCGCATACCTCCAGAAAGAGTTTTGGTTTGTGCCGAACGCCATTTTGCTAGATCGACCAACTCCAGCAGTTCGTCAATCGCCTGCTTTCGTTTGGCGGCCGGTACATCGTAGAGTTTGGCATAGATGCTCAGGTTCTCCTCTACCGTGAGATCGATGTCGCTGGTCAATGCCTGCGGAATCACTCCAATGGCGCGCCGCGCATCATCGGCCGCGCGTTCGACGTCGTGTCCAGCGATCGTGGCCTTACCGGCGGTGATCGGAATCAGCGTGGTCATCATGCGGATCAGGGTCGACTTTCCCGCCCCATTCGGCCCCAGTAAGCCGAAGATTTCGCCTTCTTGAACGCCAAAAGAAACGTCGTCCACGGCGACAAATTCGCCGAATTTTTTCACAATGTGATCGACTTGAATGGCGTTCGCTGGCTCGAGGGGCATGCGAAGGGGGCGGAGTTCTTCGACCGCGTTCATGGCTGCGTTCCCTGGGCAGAAACACTCTGGTTGGAAGCGCTAGCTTTGAGCTGGGCTGCGGAAAGCAGTACGTCGGCCGTCATACCGGGGACGTAAGCACCTTTGGGATTCTCCAGTCGAATCTTTAACACAATGGTTTTGATATCCCGCTTGCGCCGGCTCACGTCCCGCTGGGTAGCGAAATCGGCCTCGGGGGATTTAAAAAACACTTTGCCGGAAGTGACCGTTCCTCCTGGCATGCGAATGCGCACGGTATCGCCGAAGCCGATGTGGTCGGCTTCGGTCTCAGGGATCGCGGCGCGAACCCAGGTGTCAGTGAAATCGACGATGGTTACGATCGCTTGGCCGGGGTTGAGGAATTCGCCCTGCCGGGCGGCGCGCACCGAGACCGTCCCCGAAACCGGAGCGTAGATCTTGGTATAGCCGAGCCGTACTTCCGCCTCCTTCAGTTGAGCCTCGGCATTCAAAAGCTGGGCGCGGGTAGAACGCACTGTGCTCGCAGCAGCGTGCGCCTGATGGGTGTTGGCGACGGCCATGTTGAGATCAGCTTGGGCGGCGCTTACCTGCTGGTTGAGAGAGGCGACCACCGCCTGCTGGGCCTTGAGATTACTCTCGGCCTGCACTCGGTCCTGATCCGACGCCACTCCTTGCGCCGCCAGTTCGACCGTCCGCCGGCTGTCACTCGAGACGCGTTGCAACATGGCTTCGGCCTCGACCAGTTGCGCGCGCGCCGATTCTAAACGCGCTTGCGCGTTAGCGACACTGCTTGAAGTCGATCCCTGGGTGGCTACGCTAGTGGCCTCGGTGGCCATGACTTGGGAGCGTAGACTGTCGATGGTGGCGGCGGCCGCTCGGGCTTGGGCCTCTAGTTCTGAAGCGTCGAGGACAGCAACCAGGTCCCCGGTCTTTAATCTGCTGCCTTCCTCAACCAGAAGCTTAGAAATCCGCCCGGCAACCTGTGGACTTACGATGACCTGGTTGGCGTCGACGATACCGATTAGGTCGAGTTCGCCGGTTCGCGGAGTAGAGAACCAATAGTAGGAGAAGGAAATCGCAAATACCACCCCGAGAACGATGAAGAATTTGTTGCGTGCGCTCATCGAAACTGTTCCTCGCGGGTAAATAATGCCGCAGAGATGAAGTCAAGAACCGCTCGTCTGCGCTCGGTGAGAACCTCGGGCGAAAACGGATCAGAACCGGTCACAAGCTTCATGATGGGGGCGGTCGTGAAATAGAAAACGATGACCGACACCATGGAAGGGATGAAATGCATGGGGTTTACCCTACGAAATTCTCCGCGCTCGGCACCCGCCTCAAGCAGGGTCGAAAGCTCCAGAAAAACGGGTCGGAAATATTGCTGAACCACCTGCTTAAGCCGCGACGGGTCACGTCCGGCTCGCAGAAATTCTGCGTGCACAATGCGGGGATAGAGCGGATTCGAGGCAATGTAGTCAAAATGAGCCAGCACGTAAGCGGTTAGTCTTTCCCGCGGCCTCAGTTCCTGCGCGATGGCGGCATGAATGGCCGAGCGCACTCCGCCAAAAACCTGGTCCAGCACGGCCTGGTAAAGAGCCTCCTTATCTTTAAAGTAGTAATAAAGAAGCGCTTTGTTTACACCTGCTTTGCGCGCAATTGCCTCGGTACGGGCACCAGCGACTCCTTCTTGGGCGAACTCCCGCACCGCGGCCTTTAAAATCGACGCCCGACTGCGCTCGGGCTGCCCGCGGGTGCCGAGGCGATGTGTGTGCGTCAGTGACATGATTAACTAACTAGTTAGTTATATCACATCGTGGATCTAGGGCGGCGGCGCAAATTGCACGGAAGCGGTGCGTCACCGCCGAACCAGAAATCCTGAACGATGCCATTGGCGGGCTATGTATTCACAATGTTGTTGCATCCTCAGGCAGGATGCGGACAGCACTGATCAACGGCCCGCATGCGACTCGGACGACGATTTTTCGGAGTTGATCGGCTATGGATCTGCTGGCAGTGCGCGGGCCTGTCATCGAGTATATCCCTGGCGGAAACGACGCGCCCCCGGAGCCCGGCAAGGTTGAAGAGGCCGCGCTTCTTGACTAAGATATCTTAGCAGGATGATTAAGATCACGATTTATCAAGCTAAAACTAATCTTTCTGAGCTCATCAAGAAGGCTCAAAAGGGCGAGACCGTGATTATTACCTCAGGACGGGAAAAGACGCCGGTGGCCAAGCTCGAGGCTATTCAGCCGGTGTTAAAAAAACGGCTTGGCGCTCTCCTAACTCCAGGCTTCCAGTTGACCGATGCATTTTTTGAGCCGCTACCCGAAGCGGAACTACGCCTTTGGAACGGCCTAGACGAGTGAGAGTTCTGCTCGATACGCATACTTTTCTGTGGGCAACTCTGTCTCCCTCATCTCTAGGTAGTCAGGCTCGATCGATGATCGCCGATCCCAGAAACGTAATTCTCGTATCCGCTGCGACGGCATGGGAGATTGCTACCAAGGTGCGGCTTGGCAAGCTGCCTGGTGCGGAAGAACTTGAAAAGCGTTTCCTTGAAGTTACGGAAAACGCCGGTTACAGCTTGCTCGCAATGGACGCGGCGGCGGCCCTAAGGGCCGGGCGATTTACGAATGCACATCAGGACCCATTGGACCGCGTGCTGGCGGCCCAAGCGCTGGCCGACGATATTCCCATTCTTAGTACCGATCACCGGCTCGATGGATTTGGTGTGCGGCGGATTTGGTGAAGCAAATGGCCAGGTTCGCCGCTCCCCCCCTATAGGTATTCGGCAGTTCACCACCGCACGCGCGGAACCGCCACTGGCATGTAAGCGAGAGTTAGCGCTTTCCGCCGGCGATCGAGGGAACCAGCAAGACCTCATCGCCATCTCGGAAGGCGTAGCCGTCGCCACCGAGAAAGCGAATATCCTCCTCGTTTACGTAGATATTCAGAAAACGGCGTACCTCACCCGACTCATCCCGCAAATGCGGGCCGAGGGCGGGAAATTTTTCATCCAGCGCCAAGAATAGTTCCTTTAGGTTGGTGGCCGCACAGCAAACCTTCGAGGTGCCGCCGGTATGGCGGCGCAAGGGGCTGGGAATTTGTACCGTCACTTGCATCTTAGGCAAAGCGTGTCATCGACCGAGCGGGTCAAAGAGCTTTTTCCGCCGCTCATATTGCGCTCTTCACGCATTCACCACTTCCCGCTCCTCGAACGCGCTCTCGACATAGCGGTTGAATTCAGCGAGCTTGGGCGCAATCGGCTGTTCGGCCTCATATTCCCCGGTCAACACGTCGGTGGTCTTCAGGCCGTTACCGGTGATCGCGAGCACCGTGGTTTCGTCGGGAAGGATGCGGTCGCTTTGGTAAAGCTTACGGGCGCATCCAACCGTGACTCCGCCGGCAGTTTCAGTGAAGATGCCTTCCTTTTCGGCGAGTAGCTGGATGGAACGAACAACCTCGGCGTCGGAGACGTCTTCAGAGAAGCCGCCGCTCGCGGTGATGGTCTGTATGGCGTAATGACCATCGGCGGGGTTGCCGATGGCGAGCGAGCGCGCGATGGTTGCTGGCTTCTGCGGCTCAATATCCGTATTGCCGAGTTTAACGGCGGTTGAGATCGGCGAGCACCCGGTGGCTTGAGCACCGAAAAATTTGACCGGCTTCGGCTCCACCAGTTTCAGGCGGATCAGTTCATCGAACGCTTTCTTGATCTTGGTGATCAACGATCCCCCCGCCATGGGGCAAACCACGTTATCTGGCAACCGCCAGCCGAGCTGTTCGGCGATTTCGTAGCCGAAGGTCTTGGAGCCTTCGGCGTAGTAGGGACGGAGGTTGACATTGACGAAGCCCCAGTGATGCTCATCGGCGATTTGCGAGCACAGGCGGTTCACCTGATCGTAGCTGCCAGCAATGCGAACCAGCTTGGCACCAAAAACCTGCGTCCCTAGGATCTTGGCTGGCTCCAGGTCGGCGGGAATAAAAATCCAGCACTTAAAACCATGACGCGCCGCCTGCGCGGCGGTCGCATTGGCAAGGTTACCGGTCGAGGAGCAGGAGACGGTATCAAATCCAAAGCTGCGCGCATTGGCCAGTGCCACCGCGACCACTCGATCCTTGAAACTTAAAGTGGGAAGACAAACGGCGTCATTTTTCAGATAGAGATTCTTCGCCCCCAGGGTGCGGGCCAAAGCCGGAGCCTTGACCAGAGGAGTGAACCCAACTGGCAGGTTGGGCTGAAAATTTTCCGGTAATGGCAGGAGCGCGGAGTAGCGCCAGATGTTCGGCGGGCCCTGCGCGATCTTTTCACGAGTGAAAACCTGAGCCAGTGAATCGTAATCGTAGAAGACTTCAAGAGGAGAGAAGCAATCTTCGCAAACCGATTGGGGAACGTTGCCCCAGGTTTTGTGACACTCTCGACAGCGCAGCTGGTATCGCATAACGAACCGATCCGAGCGGCGGGAACGACTTCCTTATAAAGCGCCCTAAAACTCAAAATCCTCTTTCCCGGGAGGAAAAGAGGTTCAGAAGTGCTAAATTCGCGCACCCCGAATCTCATGTTCCCCGTTTCCGGGTCGAGAGTTGGCACCTGACGGCCAGGATGTTCTCCCGGTCCGGTTGCCGTGGCGTCTCAGGGCTCGTCCCTCAGCCACTCTGCATGAAATCCAAGGTCAGCTCCGAAGAGCGGACTGGTGACTCAAATGATACGAAGCGGGACCGGCTTCGTCAAGGGGGCCCAGGTCAACATTTTGTTAACCCAACAGCATCCCCCGATCCACATCGTTGACTTCGGCTGGCCGGTAGATTTGCCTTGAGAATCAAAGGCGTGGACAATGTCTCGAGCGATGAGCGTTTCGCTCGGCACGTTCCTCGGCTGCACCGCGGCGGCTGCCGCACTCCTAAGCTGCGCCTATTGCGTTCTCTCGATCTGGGCGGGAATTCGGTTCGTGCGCGCCCAGGCTTCGAGCTCGCTTTCGACTCGGCCGGTATCCATCCTCAAACCACTTAAGGGAGCGGACCGAGAGATGTACGAGGCCCTGCGCTCGCACTGTCTGCTCGACTACCCGGAATACGAGATCCTGCTCGGGGTGACAGAAGACGAAGATCCGGCGGTGCCGCTGGTGCACAAATTAATCGCAGAATTTCCCCATCGCCAGCTCCGGTTGATTCACTGCCGGCAGAGGTTAGGCGTGAATGGAAAGGTAAGCAGCCTGGCTCAGCTGGCAAGCGCCGCGCGCTTTGATCTGTTGGTAGTAAATGACAGCGACATTCGGGTTTCACAAGCGTACCTGCGCGACATCGTTTCTGAGCTCGACGAACCCCGTACTGGTCTAGTGAC
>JAFAPG010000422.1 GCA_019247235.1 Acidobacteriota bacterium | reverse complement strand
TATGTGCCGCAGCGGCACAGGTTGCCGCAAATCCCCGCGGCGACCTCCTCATCGCTAGCTTTCGCGTGTTTATCGAGAAACGCTTTTGTGGCCACGGTAAAGCCTGGCGTGCAGAACCCACACTGTTGTGCGTCGTTATTGACAAAGGCGGTTTGCACTGGATGGGGGCGCGCGCCACCGCCCAGTCCTTCGGCGGTCACGATCTGCTTTCCCTGTGCTTCAATGGCAAGCGTCGTACACGAATAGACCACACGATTATCAATCAACACCGTGCAAGCGCCGCATTCGCCACGATCGCACACCCGTTTGGGGCCGGTGATATCGAAGGTTTCGCGCAAAGCATCGAGCAGCGTGACACGCGGCTCTAGTTCCGCACTGAGGCGCCTTCCATTCACGTTCAGTGTGATCGGCACCGCGCCCGGGCCGTGGACCGGGACCTCTTGTCCTTCGACTTTGATCACGGCCGGTCCGACTGCAAGAGGGACAGAGGCGGCGACGCCAGAGATTTTAAGAAATTTTCGCCGAGAAAGACCTGACTGCTTATCGTCTTGGGTGCTCATGAAAAGGTTCTCACTTTAAAGTTGTTTGCATCATGTAAGACAGAGATTCTGGTTCTACCATCACTTGTCTGTCAAGTGAGCGGTTGATGGCCATGCGATTCGCTGGTCATGCCCTGCGCGCACGAATCGCTATTCAGTTGTCGTCCCCTTAACCACAAGCGCCAACGGAAGGTCTGAAGATGGGGTTTTCAGCTTAAAAGCTAGAATCGTGTGGTCCTCGGAGTCTTGGGTCACGGCTGGCAAATTCTTGCTGTCCGCCGACAACAGATTCAGAGGTGCTGGATGCTTCGTGCCCGTAACTTGCCTGCTAAGGTCTACCAGTTGTTCAAAGCTGTACATGCGGTCCGGATCCGGATCCGATGCTGGTGGAATAAGTAATAAAAAGTCCGGAGTGGGAGAAGTACCCAAATGATTGCCGTCGCTCGGCTGGAGCTCATAGCGCAATTGATAGGTACCGGCCGGGACCGGATCGCCGCGATAGTCCCGGGTATTTTTTGCAAAGACGATAACACCGACCAAAGTGGAAGGAGCCAGAGCATAAGTGGCGTCCTCTCGCGCCTTGCTGGCGGCCGTGACCTGCTCGCGAGGCCAAAGTTCAATCCTTGATCCGTCATCGAGTGTCACCCGGTAGCCTTGGGGTGCCAAAGCCCTCTTGACTGCGTCGGCAACCGCCGTCTCCGTGCAAGGCCCAAGCGTTTCCAGCTTGGGCGCAGCCCTGGCACTCACGGCAAACATCGACAAGGCGATGGCGACAAGACAACGCAGCGTGCGAAGCACTAGGTGACTAGCGCGTCGAGTGAGGAACTCCCATCGCTCTGTTTTCTGGTAAGACAATTCAGCGGCCTGAATCTAGAATATGCCTACAAAAGCGCTACGCTTGTCGTGCAAAGTCCAGGTGGTGCCGAGGCCCTCACCCTGGTATTGGTCGGTCATGGCTACTGCTGGCATCGCGTGCTGAACGTGGGTCAAGGGTGGATAGAAGGTCGCCTCGTTCCCACACAGATGATCGTTTTCGCCAATACCACGCGTTTGTACCTGCACAAAGCTGCCAACACGGAGCGCGGCGCGGCCGCCATGTAATCCGAGCACCTGCATGTCAATCGGAGCGCCCTCGACCTTTACCACCTGATCGAGCAATTTGCCTCCCATGTGATGGGCGAAGGCCAATAATGCGCTTTTCTCCGCAGAGGTGGCCTGCTCGTCGATTATCAATACCGCTTTTGCCGGATAAGGATCCGCGTAGGGATCGCCCAGAGTGGCCTTCGCCTTCACTACAGCAACCACGTTTAGCCCATCGAGCTTGACGTCGTTCCAGGAGCCGGAGCGAATGTGCCAGGCCAAAATAGCCTCGTCGCCCGTCAGACCCACTTCACCGTTGGCGAAGCACTGGCCGGTGTATACGTCGGCACTGCGGGTTTCAATGTAATCGCCGGTGATCTTTGTCTGCGCTGCAGCAACCCAGGACAGAAGAACCAGGGCGAACGGTAGGATCGCGGAAAGCCTATTAAACCTCATGGCGGGAAACCTCCTAAAAATTTTAGCTCGAGCATTGACTGATGGCAATTGGGCTTCCCCTTAGACTCCCCTAGGGCCAACCCGGCACCCCCATTCACGGCCTTCGCATGTTCGAGCCTGAGTCGGATGGCGAGTCGAAACCGACTCGCGCAAACCTTCGCCGGCAGCGCTTTCACTCTTTTCGCTCATCCGTTTGTTCGATTTTATTGATGCTCGGGCCGCGAGCATCCTACGCTGGGCGGCGAAGAAGTACCACCGCGTGTCTCTTTGGCGTTCCAAAATGAGAGCAATGACGCCGGCAGGAATTAGAGCAGCAGGATTCATCTCGGATAGAGGACTGCTTTTGCCGATGTGGGATTCGCGGACAGAATCTCAGAAATCCGATTCAAGCGATCTTCGCCCTCAAGCGATCTTCGCCCTCAAGCGATCTTCGCCCGTTGCTTCGCTTGCAGAATGAGATCCTTCATAACATCGCGATAACGGTCGAAGGTGTCATCGACGACCGTGATCGTCGGGATGATCTGGCTTTCGGCCGAGACGATCTTTGGATCGAAGGGGGCGAAACCGGACTCATGCAGCCCACTACTTCCGCGGCCGGGGGCGGGATGGCTCAGGTGCTGAAAGGCGCGAGCATATTTCGTGTAAGCGGGCCAGTACGCCGATTCGCGCTGTACGTGAAATACGGGAATGAACGAGAGCAGCGCGTCGTAGTGCATCTCGCCGAAGACCATCACTTTGGGGTACTTATCTCTCAATTGTGCCACCAGGCGCCGCGTACCCTCATGGCAGTCGGCCTGGGTGTTGTTCTCCCAGCCGCCGACGATGTCGAGGAAATAGGCGTCGATCCCGAAGCGTTCGATCACATCGGAGATGCGATTGAAGAGCCAATTACGCCATGAGTCGACGCCGACGTTCATGTACGGGCTCCAGCCCTCCATATGCCGGTCGTTGTCCCAATCGACCCAGTTCAGGTCGAAGTGGTCGCCATCAATCTGAGACATGGTCGCGTCGGCATATTGCGAGAACTCCGGATGCAGCCTGTTCGCGCAATTGGTCCCGAACATGGGCATGAGATGGTAGCCAAGCTTCTGCCCTTCGTGGATCAGACGACGGAATCCCTCGTCACCACCCATGCGAGCATCGGTCTTATACAGCGGATAGTTCCAGTAAAAACGGCCGTCCCAGGCAGGCAGCAGAACGAAAACATTTCGAGGTGGAATCTGCGTCGCAAGCCACTCGAGGATAGTTAGCATTCGAGCATAGTCGTTGAAGATGTAACCCGTCCAGTGCATGCCGTGGAGGTTGATCGCCATCGCGGCCTCGCGGCACCAGGGGGCTACGTCCGTTCGCGTCTCCCAGTCGGGTATGTGGAATGCACTCTCGACATGGGCAAAATGAGGACGGCATGCCCTCTCCATGTTGCCAGCGCGGCCGGCGCACCATAACGGACTGTCTAGCTTTGTGCTTTTGACCCATCCTGCTTGTTCATAAACCATTTCGACGCGATAGGCGTTTTCTCCCGGCTGGAAGTAGAAGCGGTGGGCACGGACACTGTCGCAGTGCGCGGAAAGGTAGAAGAAATCGGCACTGCTGCTCTGAATTACCGCCAGGGGCGTGTTGAACATGGTGGCCATGCCGCGTTCCAGGAACAGGGCGCCTGCGCCGAACGGATATCCAAGGAGGACCTCGTCATCCTTGTGATCTCTAAAAGGCAGCCCGCCCGCGGAGATCTTGCCTCGTGGTACGCCGCGCACAATTGCAACGATCGATTTGATGGGCAGTTCCATCTCGGCCGAGGCGCTCCACTCAATCTGATCTTGTTGCTTGCGAATGCGGGCCTCGAGCTTCCCAGGGGCAGTTTGCTGCCCGCCCGCCCACACCAGCTGGGTGCAGGTGAGATTAAGGCCACCGGGAACTCCCTCGATTGTCATCGCTTGCCAATCCAGGCCATAGGTGTTTTCGAAAGTGTGTAGGCGGAATGAGAATCTCAATCCGGAAAATTGGACCGCCGGCTCAGGAAAGTCATAGCTGAACTTCATGAAGCTGGCGCCGCGCGGAGGGATGATTACTTCGCTCGTAGAGGTCAGATGGAGAATGCGGTCAGAAGCTGGGGAGGGCTCTGCGGACGCCGCAGCGGCCGTCTCTGTGCCCCTAGGCTCTGCGAGTGCCGGAATTCCAGCGAGCGCCAAAGATGCCCCGGCCGCGTTTTTCAGTAAATCGCGACGGGAAAGATTGTTGTCCATGTTTTTGACCCTCTTAGAAATTTGTTACCTTCCTGCAGAGCTACCAGCAAGTGAAAGTTGGAATGACCTTGCGGAATCTCCTGTCAAATAAAGACCGCTAATCGATTCAGAGCTGTTGCGAATGGAAACGATAACAGTTTGTCGAGATTCCGCGGCGGCGTCGGGCCGTTCCCTGAAGGGCGGTACTTGCGTAGTGATAGTAGCTG
>JAFAPG010000408.1 GCA_019247235.1 Acidobacteriota bacterium | reverse complement strand
CATGGGCCATGAGCACGAGAGCGAGGAGCGGGCGAGGGTCTTCCCCCCCTATCAGGTGAATCAGGAGCTGATGAAGGAAGCGCGACCGCATGCGGTATTTATGCACTGTTTGCCGGCGCGTCGCAATCAAGAAGTCACCGATGAAGTCATCGATTCGCTTCGCTCGGTTGTCTTTGATCAGGCGGAAAATCGCATGCACGTGCAAAAAGCCATCTTGATGATGCTGGTGGGTGGCAAAAGCCGCCTGCCGGCAAGGAGCGCCTATGCCTGAAAAAGTTGTGCTCGCATATTCCGGGGGACTCGACACGTCGATCATCATTCCCTGGCTCAGAGAAAATTACTCCTACGATGTGATTGCCATGGTGGCCGATGTAGGGCAAGGCGACGACCTCGAAAGCGTGGTCGAAAAAGCGTATAAAACCGGCGCCAGCAAAGTAATTGTCGAGGACTTGCGGGACGAGTTCCTATCCTCCTATGTTTTCCCTGCGCTCAAAGCGGGTGCCGTATATGAGCATAAATATTTACTGGGGACGTCGCTGGCTCGGCCGGTCATTGCCAAGCATCAAGTCGAAGTAGCCTTGCGGGAGGGGGCGACCGCACTCGCCCATGGGTGCACGGGCAAGGGGAATGATCAAGTGCGCTTCGAGCTCGCCTTCCAGGCCCTGGCCCCGGAATTGAAGATCATTGCTCCCTGGCGAGAATGGAACCTCAAGTCCCGTGAAGACTGTCTGGATTACGCCGCTCGACATGGAGTCACGGTAAGTGCTAGCCGCGAGAAGATCCACAGCCGGGACCGCAACCTGTGGCATCTCAGCCATGAAGGCGGTGAACTTGAAGACGCGGGCAACGCGCCATTTTCAACCACATGGCAGATTAGCAAGTCTCCTCAGGAAGCTCCGGATGGCGAGGAGCAGGTCGTGATCGAGTTTGTCCAAGGGGTGCCGGTTGGCGTCAATGGTATGAAACTCGATGCCGTCTCCTTGGTTGAGCTGCTGAACGAAATCGGGGGCCGCAATGCCATTGGCCGAGTGGACATTGTGGAGAACCGCTTTGTTGGCATCAAATCACGCGGCTGCTATGAAACCCCGGGGGGAACCCTCCTGGTTGCCGCACACCACGAACTCGAGGCCCTCTGTACGGAGCGCGAACTCATGCACTTCAAACAGCACGTGGCTTTGAAATATGCAGAGCTGGTCTACTACGGCCTATGGTTCACACCTTTGCGGGAAGCGCTGGATGCCTTTGTCGAGAGCACGCAAAGAGAGGTTAGCGGGGCGATTCGCCTGGCGCTTTATAAAGGCAATGTATCCGTGATCAGCCGGCAGTCGGAACACTCGCTCTATCAAACCGAGCTATCATCGTTCACCATGGGCGAAAGCTATGATCAGAAGGATGCGGCCGGTTTCATCCGCATTCTGGGGCTGCCTTCGCGTTCCCAGGCTCGCAGCCGCGCTGAATCGAAGCCTGAGGTGGCGCAGTGAAGATGTGGTCGGGCCGCTTTCGCCAGAGGCTCGATCAGGCTTTCGAAAGCTGGCAGCGCTCCTTCCCCTTCGACTGCCGGCTGCTGGAGTGTGAACTCGAGTCGAGCGCCGTTCATGCTCGCGCCTTGGCGCGGGTGGGTGTGCTAGCCCCTGAGGAGCTAGAGGCGGTGCTGAGCGGCTTAGAGCAGATTGGGGAACGGGTGGCTGGCGATCCAGAGCTCCTTAACAATGACGAGGCCGAAGATGTCCACCACTATGTGGAGATCGAGCTGGTGCGCCAGATTGGCGATATCGGCTACAAGTTGCACAGCGGTCGCAGTCGCAACGAACAGATCGCGACCGATCTGCGCCTATACACACGAGCCGCCATCGATGAGATTGGTGCCGCGCTGACTGAATTTATTCGCGCATTTGTCGATCGCGCCGAGCAGGCTGGAGATGCCGCCATGCCAGCCTATACTCACCTGCAAAGGGCGGAACCGGTGGTAGTTGGCCATTGGCTGCTCGCCTACGCAGAAATGCTTCTGCGCGATCGAGCACGGCTCGAAGACTGCCGCAAACGAACCAACCTGTGTCCTTTGGGCACGGCCGCAGTAGCTGGCTCTACTTTGCCCCTGGACCGTGAATTCATGGCCCAAGAGCTGGGTTTTGCCGCGCCCACGGCCAATAGCATCGACGCAACCGCCGATCGCGATTTTTTGATCGAGTTCCTCAGCGTACTCTCGCTGCTGGCCATACACTTAAGTCGCTGGGCGGAAGAGATGCTATTATTTGCCACTCAAGAATATGGCTTTCTGCATTTACCCGAAGCCTATTCGACCGGTAGCAGCGCCATGCCGCAAAAAATGAACGGGGACTTGCTGGAGTTAGTGCGTGGGAAAAGCGGCCGAATTATTGGCCAGGCGACCGCCCTGCTGGTTGTCACGAAGGGTTTGCCGCTGGCCTACAACAAAGACTTGCAAGAGACGCAAGAGGCTGTTTTCGACGCAGCCGAGACTATGGTCGGTGTGCTGCCCTTGATCACAAAATGGATGCAAACCGTCGAATTTGATCTCGAGCGCATGCTCCAGGCGGCACAGAGTGGCTCGATGAATGCCTTGGCCGCGGCCACCTACCTGGTGCGCAAAGGGGTGCCGTTTCGTATTGCCCATGAGCAAGTGGGCAAGGCCGTCTGTCTCGCGCTTGACCGTCATTGCGAACTGGAGCAGCTCAAGCTGGACGAACTCGAACAGATTGACGGTCACTTCGCTAGCGACTTCTATGATTTCGTGAAACTGGAGAATGTTTTGGCTATTCATGACCTGCCCGGAGGCACGGCTCCCGGCCGAGTGCGACAGGCAATTGCTAGCGCCCGCAAGAAGCTGCTGGAGGAGGAGGCTCATGCACACGCGTGAAGCCTTGCTGGCGGACGCGGAGCTCATTCACGAGCTGATTTCCCCCTACGCTGAAGACGGCACACTTTTGCCGCGAACCCTGCCTGAAATCTGCGAGAACGTGCGGGACTTCCTGGTCCTTGAAGAAGCCAACCAGGTGATTGGCTGTGGGGCCCTGCACCTATACGGCCCGCACCTGGCGGAGATCCGATCGATTACGGTTGAACGAAAATATCAGAAGCGCGGCGGTGGGGAGTTGCTGGTCGAGTCGCTGATGTCAGAAGCGGGCAGGCACCAAGTAGGCTGCATCTGTCTATTTACCCGCAGCCCACAGTTTTTTGCCAACTTGGGTTTTCGAGTCGTCCAGCGGGACGATTTACCCGAGAAAGTCAACAAAGATTGCTGCCTCTGCCCTCGCTATGATTGCTGCGACGAGGTCGCAATGGTAAAAGGGGAGCTCCCTAGGGTCGCGAGCTGGCCCGAAGCAACGAATTGGCTGGTGAAATTCCACCTATGACTGCCGACGGTCCAATTTTTCTTCCCCAAGGCTTTAAGTTTTCCTCGGCCAGCGCCGGCATCAAAACCAGCGGCAAACCCGACCTGGGTTTGATTTTGGCTGAGCCTAGCGCCTCCGCCGCGGCTCTATTCACCCGAAACCGTATCGTCGCCGCTCCCCTCGAGGTCGGACGCGCAGCCCTGGCGAAGACCGGCGGACGCGTGCGCGCGGTGCTCGTGAATTCCGGAAACGCTAACTGCGCTACCGGCACGAAGGGAGTTCGTGCTTGCCGCATCGTCTGTGCCGCGCTCGCCCGAGAGCTCAAGGTCAACGCCAGCGAAGTTTTTCCCTCCTCGACAGGCATCATCGGCGTGCCTCTACCCACCGCGAAAATCAACCACAAGTTACGGTCGCTGGCCGGTGGTGCCGAGCCCACGGTCGAGCGCTTACGACAATTTTCCGAGGCGATTCTGACCACCGACTCCCGCCCCAAACTCGATAGTGTTCCCCTGCGTTCAGGAAAAGCATCGATTACAGGCATTGCCAAAGGCGCAGGTATGGTTCACCCGCAACTGGCGACCATGCTGGTTTACCTGCTCACCGATATTGTGGCCAGCCCGGCTGAACTTACCCGCGCGTTGCGCAAGGCGTGTGAGCATTCTTTCAATCTCATCTCTATCGATGGTGATACTTCAACCAACGATACCGTCTTGCTTTTGGCTTCTGGACAGAGCCGAACCAAACTGCAGGCGGTACGAGGAGAATTTGAACGCGCTCTGATTGAGCTGTGCCGCTCGCTGGCAGAACAAATCGTTCGCGACGGGGAAGGCGTTGGGCATGTGATCAGGTTACAGATCGAGGGAGCAAAGAGTCGCGCTGAGGCCTTGACGGTAGCCCGTACGATCTCCCGTTCGTTGCTGGTCAAAACGGCTTGGGCGGGCGCGGATCCAAATTGGGGCAGAATCTTGGCTGCCGTCGGCAGGAGCGGCGTCCCCGTCGATCCTCGAAGAATCATCATCTCCATTGGCGACCAGAAGGTCTGCCAAGGCTCGAGCGCGTGTGCCTTTGACCAAACGAGGGCTCATGCCGAGCTCTCGAACCCCGAGTCTCGGGTAACCGTTCGCCTGGGAAGAGGCAAGGCTTCGATCGAATATCTGACCACCGACCTTACTTCTGATTATGTAAAGCTCAACGCGGAGTATTCCACTTAACTGCTTGGATCAGCAGGCGATTATCTCGATGAGGGAGCGCCCGAGGCCGCGCGCGGTCGGAAAAATATTGACTTCCCACGCGGCGCGTGCGTCAATATACGAGAGAGAACAAAAGGAGAATATTCTGTGGTTGGCGACCTCAGGAAACTGACTCAGGCGCTCTCCGAGCAGACGCCGGAGAAGCTGGCCGAGCGCGAGATTCAGGAAAAAAGCGTAGAAATTGAAGAAGCCTTAAAACGCAACGGAGTCTACACGGACCCTAAACTTGGAGTACGCATCGTAGCCGATCGATGACCGGACGATGAGACCGGACAGTGAGAGCGGACAATGACCGCTTTGATAGCCTCAGCCCTGCTGGGGCTTTACGTTTTTGCTCCTTATATTATTTTTCAGCGGATTTCCTCGTTATTTCTTCCCCTCAAGCGATTTCAACGTAGCCGGACCGAAGAAATTGTTGCCGGCATCACGGTGGCCGGTATTCCCATGGCGATTACCCTGTTTCTGTTTTCTCGCGGTTGGATAGGGGGCTGTTGCGTGCCGTTTCCCCTGGTCGATTCAGCGCAGCAAAGGCAGAGCGATTACCAGGTGGTTTTCACTGCCGCCTACAGTGACCATTACTTCCTGGAGCATGAAGGCCAGAGCTGGGCGGCGGCGGGACGCGTGTTCAAGCGGCAGATGGATTTCTTCGCCTGGAACCTCTTGTTTGTGGCGGGCGAGACTCTAACCTTCGTTTTGCTGATCCGCTATTACTGGAAGCTCAAAACAAATACCGCGTATCTCTGGTTTGCCGCGCCGGTTTTGCTGCCCACGATTTCCGAGTGGCACGTGCTTCTCACCGATTTCAACTTTCCCCCCAAACAACGACGCACGGTCGAGATCGATGCTTTGAGCAAAGACGATATTCTCTATCGTGGTACCGTGGTAGATCACTTCTTAGCTTCGAGCGGTGAGCTGTCCGGAGTTCTGCTCAGCGGGGCCGAGCGATTCCAATACGAACGACTGGAGGAGGACCGCAGGGCGGGTAGATCTGGCCACAGCGAGGAATATTGGACGCCTATTCCTGGTGGTGGACACTTTTATCTTCCCAGCGACAACATCGCATCCCTCAACATTCGTTATCCACTCCCCATGCCGGAATATGAACGAATCCTGCTTGAGGCGGTACGCAGACTCGGCCTGCGCGGGGTGTCAAACCTGAAGGTTGAATCGGTTCGGCGCCGGCCATCGTAGTCATGGCCTTGGAGGCTTTGCCGGCCAGCTGATCTGACCACCACCATGGTAGGCGGAATTGCCAAGGTGCCCGGCACGGGCAGCTGCGACCCCCGTCTCCACTGGCGCCTGGGGCTCTTTGCGATTCTTCACACAGTCGAAGAAATTCTGTATGTGATCGATAGTTCCATCGCGATAGCTG
>JAFAPG010000357.1 GCA_019247235.1 Acidobacteriota bacterium | reverse complement strand
CCCCGAAGCCATCAAGCTGGCGCTGGTCATAAAAGAACTGCGCCGTCGGTCGAATGAATTTGAGACCGCAGTCGTGCACACGGGCCAGCATCGCACCATGCTTGATAATGCACTCCAACTTTTCAAGATCAAGCCAGACTTTGATCTTGACGTGATGCGGCCCAATCAAACGCTCAGCTCGCTTACCGCCCGGGTGCTCGACACCGTCGAAAACGCCTGTCGTCGGTTCGAACCGCACATGTTGCTTGTGCAAGGCGACACCACCACGGCTTTCGCCTCAGCCTTAGCGGCCTACTACTGCAAAATTGCCGTTGGTCATATCGAAGCTGGCTTGAGGAGCTATGACATTTACAACCCTTTTCCCGAGGAGGTTAATCGCCGTCTGGTCGCAATCATGACCGAGATCCACTTTGCCCCCACGGCGTTATCGCGCGACCAACTCGTGGCCGAACGGGTTCCCCTAAACAAGATCGTGGTGACCGGGAATACGGTAGTAGACGCTTTGCGTGAGCTTAGCGGGTTATCAGGCTCGCTTGAGAACTCTGTGCTGGCAAAGATACCGCAAGACTCCAGCCGCTTGGTGCTGGTGACCTCACATCGTCGCGAATCTTGGGGTGCGGACCAAGAAAGTATGTGTCTTGCGCTTAAGGACCTGGTGAAAAAACATTCCGACATTCGCGTGATCTACCCGGTGCACATGAATCCCAACGTGCGCAGCACAGTTAACGCCTTGCTAGAGGGAACAGAACGGATTCATCTCACCGAGCCCCTCGACTACATTGGTTTCGTCAGTTTGCTGCAACGTTGTTTTTTGGTCTTAACCGATTCGGGTGGGGTTCAGGAAGAGGCTCCCACTTTCCATAAGCCGGTTCTGGTGCTGCGCAAGGTCACGGAGCGGCCTGAAGCTTCCCAGTTCGGCATGGCCAAGATCATTGGCATGACCCGGGAAAGCATCGTGCAGGAAGCCGACCAGTTGTTGAGTAACCCAGACGCGTATGAAGACATGGCTAGCGGCGAGAACCCGTACGGCGACGGACGCGCGTCGGAAAGGATCGTCGAAGCGGTTGCCCGCTGGCATGAGAAAAAAACTCCACTGCTTCAAGCCGATCGTGAATTTAAGTTGCCTCCGGTATCGCACCCGCGACGGCGTAAGAGCGACCTCGCGGAGATTACTGAAAAGGCAGCCAGTAGCGCCGCCGGCAAGGGCTAATGGCGGAATGCCATACAGGCAAACACATGATCTACTCTCTGTACTTCATCGTGCTTCTCATTTGCCTGTACACTGCACGACACTACTGGTTCACGCTCAACCGCCTGTTTGGATTTCAACGCCACCCCTATCTCGATATTGACACGGCCGACTGGCCACCGGTGACCATTTTGGTTGCCGCCCATAACGAAGAAAAGGTCATCAGCAACATTCTCAGCACGCTGATGATGGTCAAGTACCCCGAAGACAAGATGCTCGTGATTCCCGTCAACGATCGTTCCATCGATCGCACCAAGGAGATTATTGACCAATTTGTGGAGAAGTTTCCCGGGCGGATTAAGCCCTTTCATCGTAGCAGCGGAAAAGGAGGAAAAGCCGCGGCCCTGAAGGATGTCATGGCCATGGTCGACACTGAAGTAATTCTGATCTTCGACGCCGATTACATTCCCGGGGCTGGTTTGATCAAGCAACTGGTGGCGCCTTTTTTCGATCCCGAGGTCGGCGGGGTTATGGGTCGAGTGGTGCCCTTTAATGTCGGAACGAATTTGTTAACCCGTATCTTAGATCTCGAGCGCTCTGGTGGATATCAGGTCGACCAGCAAGCACGTATGAATCTTCGTCTCGTGCCCCAGCACGGCGGTACCGTTGCCGGAGTTCGACGCAGTGCCTTACGAGATATTGGCGGCTGGAATGACAACACCCTGACAGAAGATACCGACTTAACCTATCGCCTTCTCCTGCATGGTTGGAAAACCGCCTACCAGAATCGTGCCGAATGCTACGAAGAGGTCCCCGAGACCTGGCCGGTGCGGATCAAGCAGATTATGCGCTGGGCCAAAGGCCACAACCAGGCCATGGTGACCTACTCCCTGCGCTTGCTGTTCGGCCGGCACCAGGCAACTCTGCGCGAGCGTATTGATGGCACCCTATTGCTGGGGGTTTATGCCATGGCGCCACTCACCCTGGTCGGTTGGATTCTAGCCCTAGGCGCCTTTTATCAAGGAGCCGCTCCGCTCCACGGAATCCTGGCTTTACTTTGTCTAACCGCCTACGCATCGGTGGGAAACATGGCAGCGTTTTTCGAGATCGCCGCGGCGGTGAGACTGGACCAAAACCGTCGACGAATTCGTCTGCTGCCTTTTCTGATCGTCGGTTTTCTCGTCAGCATTGTGGCGGTTTCGCGGGCCGCAGTATCGCAAACGATTGCCTATTTCACTCAAGCGGAGCTTCATTGGGACAAAACCGAGCGTTTCCGGAAGGTCGCATGAGTGCATGGCTCGCGGTGTTGGTGCTCACACTGACAGCCACGGTACTGTTCGTCTTGCCCCTGATCCCGGGACTGCGAGAGCTCTATTTTTCCTCCGACGCGCAGCCGCTCACCGTGGTTCAGCAGCATGCCGGCGAAATCCGTTACTTTGCCAATAGCTT
>JAFAPG010000338.1 GCA_019247235.1 Acidobacteriota bacterium | reverse complement strand
CCACCATGGCTTCTACATTTTCGAAACCTGCGAGAGCGTAATTCATCCCCATGATTTGCGCGATGCCCCAGGACGTGCTTTCGAGTGCGGCGTTGCGGTCTTCTTGCATGGCTTTAGCCAGGCGGTCATATTGCGGAGCGCCCCGCGGGCCATACCCGCCGGGATTCGGATCGCTAATGTCGCCATCATCGTACTTCCCGCCGGTCAGGCGATGGAAGATGTGCCTTTCGTAGAGGATTTGCGGGCGTCGATCGGGCAGGTAGCCACAGCCGCAGGTTTCAACCGCCAGCACGGTCCAAATCTCGGCTGCATACACGCCCAGCGTTGTAGCTGCCTTTGCCAAGCCATCGGCTGACAGGGGCTTGGCATTGCCTTGAAAAGGAAGTGCGGTCATAGCAGTACCTCGAAACCATTCCTCGGTTAGCTGTGCGGCGTGGTTTTGCTGGTCAAATAGGCGGCGTGGCTAATGCCAAGTAACGCCACGAGCGCGTCGGGAGGGGTGGGCATAGAAAATCCCTCCTGCGGGTATATATTGCCCATGGCTATATACAGTGCATATCCATAGGCAATGATCCCAATCACGGTGAAATAGAACATTTGAACTTTGGAGAGATCGACATACGCGGTGTCTCCTACCTCGTCGCCCTGGAACATATCTGAGAGTGCCGCGTCACTGACGCTCGGGTTCGAGTAGAGCTTCCCTTGACTGTTCTCCTGAATGTCCGCGGCGGGCTCGTTTAGGGCCTTGGCCGCTCTGTCGACCACCTTTGGGTCGGCGGACTGCGCGGTCTTGGGGCTTAGCAGAAGCGGGGTTCCCACGAGCGAGGTGGCGCTGATACCCATCAGCGCCCACAATCGCCAATTCATGGCGATGTTCAGCGATGCGGCGGAAGGATTTGAGTTCAGCACGTGCAGACGTTTTAGGGCCACACAGAAAAAAGAAGAGAGCAGGAGGATGGTCCAAGCTGCCATCTGGAATCGTGACAGGCTCATCAAATTGCGTTCATTTACCAGAATCCCCAAAGGTCGCCCGCAGATCCATTTGCCAAGGAAAAGCAGATACACCACCATTGAAATCGCGACTACACACCAGCCCCATCGGGGCGACAGAAATACCCCAGAAACACTGGGCACTCCCAAACATAATAAGGAGACGAAAAAAACGACTATGTTTTTGACGCGCACTGGATTGTTCACTGGTTGCAGAGCCGCCGTAGCCATATCCTTATCCCTCCAGCTGCAGAGCTACAGAAGCAGTCGGAAACTTCACATCCTGAGGTCATCTAGAGCCTCGAACCCGGGCAGGTGCCAAATGCCTCGCTTATCGGGTCCTTCTTGGCCAGACGCAGTGCGCCTGAAGCACCCAACCGGGCCGTCCAGATTCGCAGCCTCTGTTTTCTTTCTGTAAAGGTGATGTGAAGTGTCCAAACGTTACAGCCAAAGACTAAAAAAATCAATGACTGACAGGGTCCCGGGTCCCGTGGGCTCGAGTGGACTGTCTCGGCTGAATTCCTCAACCCGAGTGGACTAGTGGGTAATGAATTTCTGAAGGACGAAAGCCGTAATTGTGAGCTCAATGAGCGACGATGCCACAACTTTGCTAGACCAGAGTTGGGCGCATCGCCGCTCACCGCAAACCATATGTCAAGCTGCTCGTTGGTCTCCCTCTACCATGGGTAGGCCGGCCTCAATCCAATCCCGCTTCCCCCCTTTGTAGAGGCGTACGTTCGAATAACCCATGGTTAGTAGCAGCTGTGCCACCTTCTCTGAACTATGGCATTCGGGCCCGGCGCAATAGACGATGACTTCCATATCAGGCCTAGGTATCAGCTCGTGCGCTAGAGTGCGTACCTGGTCGGAAGGCATGTTCAGTGCTCCGGGCAAGTGCGCATGCCGATAATCTTCGGGGGCTAGTGCCTCGAGCAGCACTGATTTTTTGGGATGATCGAGTTTCTGGCGAAGTTCCTCGCGATTGATATCTGTAACCATGCCGTACTCCAAGGTTCGCTCCTCTCTCGCGAATCGAAGGCCGGGAATTAGGCCGCCTCAGGGCGGCGATTGGCCACACCGGCCGTGTTTTTTCTGCTGCGATTGCGCCGACCGGCAGCCCGTCTGGCTTGTTGAGAGAGTGCCTGATGAGAGACTGTGTCGCGGGGCTCGCGTTTCAGCGCCCCTTCGTTACTGCGGGAATATCTTCTCGCCGTCCCCTTTTTGCCTGCATGACCCTTATGGTAGTCACGTTCCGCGCTTTTCCTCGTTGACTCCTTTGCCTCCCCCGGTGCCGGCGGCTCGAGGGGTACACCAGCTCGCCGCGCTTTGCTTAAAGCGATGGCAATAGCTTGCTGAGGGGAGCGGACCCCATGTTTCCCCTGGCGTACATGCTCAATCTCTTCCCGCACGAATTCGCCGGCCGCAGTGCTGGGCGACTTGCCTTCCCGCAGCTCTTGTTTTGCGCGCTGCACAGTCGTTTTAGCAGGCACGATCGCTCCTTTCTTCAACCTTAGGCGATCATTGACCTATTGATCGTTGACCTATTAAGGATGCCTTTGCCTGAGCTAGGGATGTCGCAGGTGCTCTGTTTTCAATTCCGCGGAAGTGAGTTGATATGGCAAAAACCTCAATCTCTGGTCACCCGAAACACCACTTTCAAGGTTTGACAGAGCTCCTCGTGATGGCCTGAATTTCAATCGTGAGGCAATCACCACAAAGCCAATGCATCGCGGGGACAATGGGCGCCTGGGCTGATGCTTCCAGGTAATCAGTTCTGAGGAGGCAACGGAATTGCTGCCGTCATTGTGAACGCCTTCACGGCTGTTGCGCTTTTCCTTGCCTCTCCTCCCGATGGTGATTGAGCTAAGCACCGAACCAGTTGCGCGACACACTCCTAGACGGATCGGCGTGTTACAACTGAAGTCGCACAGTCGTATTGTGAACGTGTGATTACCGCCGGAGGTCTATCGTGGAATTTGCCATCGCGATTCCGCAAACATACCCTGACCGAAATCGTCTGCGTAGCTTTCTGCGCCGGGCCGAAGAACTTCCATTTGTGGCAGTGTGGTCTCTCGAGCAGGTAATTGGGAGCGTTCCTGTGTTGGAGTCGCTCACCACTCTTACTTATGCAGCCGCTCTCACCGAGCGACTACGCCTAGGAGTCGCCGTTTTGCTTATCGCACAACGAAATCCTATTGACCTAGCCAAATCCTTGTCATCGCTCGACGTGCTCTCAAATGGTCGCCTGGTTGTGGGGGTCGGACTTGGACAGAGCACGGCCTTTTATCCCGCATATGGCCTTTCCCCCGAAGGCCGAGTGACCAGATTCCGCGAGAATTTGGAGATTATGAAGCGACTTTGGACGGAGGCTCGAGTGACCCTGGATGGACGCTTCTCAAGCCTCAATGCGATACCTATGGAGCCAAAACCCTTGCAAAAACCGCATCCGCCAATCTGGTTCGGGGGACGCGCCCCGACTGCTTTGCGCCGCGCCACGGAGCTGGGTGATGGTTATATCGGTGCAGGTTCCACGCCTTTAGAGACGTTTCTCGAAGATATTCAGCAACTCCCGCCGCATTTCCCTAAAGCCAAGCGGTTGTATCTTGCCTTGGGGGATAATTTGGCGCGCTTGCGCGAGTGGTTTCAGGCGGTTTATGGCAAAGCCGAGTTGGCAGATCAAGTTGCGGTGTGGGGATCACCTGAACATATAGCCGAGCAGATCGCGCGTCTTCGTCGTGCCGGCGTCAATTATGTACTGTTGAATCCTGTCTTTGACGAAGAAGCCCAGATGGAGCGTTTGTGCCACGAGGTAATCGCCAGGATGCCATAGGACCGCCCCATAATAATCAATCAGCTTGGGTCGGGGTATGCAGTAGCTGAAGCCCTGACGCGGTTGGTTTTTGACTCGGCGAGGCTGGCGACATCAGTCGAGCAGAGCGGCAGCATGAACCTGGGTCTTCGCCCGGCTTTCCTCGGGCACATCCAAACGAACCTCGCAGAGCTCGGCTACCAAGTTTCCCGCCCAGCGATAAATGTTCCGTTCCGTTACCACCTTGCGCAGTCGCCGCATGCGAGCGGCGCGCTC
>JAFAPG010000151.1 GCA_019247235.1 Acidobacteriota bacterium | reverse complement strand
CCATAGGCCGTACCCCACGCTCCAATCCTGTTACATACATCAAAGCTTTCGATGGAATTCGCGACCTGTTCGCCTCCACCTCAGAGGCACACAAACGCGGGTTTTCGGCCGGCCACTTTTCTTTCAATGTGCCCGGCGGCCGCTGCGACACCTGCCAGGGGGATGGGACGGTGCTGGTCGAAATGCAATTTCTAGCCGACGTTGAACTGGTCTGTGAGGAGTGCCGAGGTACGCGCTTTAAGGCCGAAGTACTCGAAGTTAAGCACCGCGGGAAAAGTATTCACGACGTGCTGAATATGACGGTGCGGGAAGCGATGCAGCACTTTGCCGGTGCACCCAAAGTCGTGGACAAGCTGCGCGTGCTAAACGACGTTGGACTCGGATATCTCCGCCTGGGACAGTCGGCCACGACTTTATCCGGCGGGGAGGCGCAGCGGGTCAAGCTCGCCGCCCACCTACAGCCGGCTGCAGCGCGCATGGCGCATGGCGGACGGCCGACACGATCCCGCCGGCTCTATATCTTTGATGAGCCTACTACCGGGCTTCACTTTGAAGATGTGAGTAAACTACTCTCCGCTTTTCGCCGTCTAATCGAAACGGGGGGCTCGATTCTACTCATCGAGCATAACCTCGAGGTAATCAAAACTGCCGACTGGATTATCGATTTAGGGCCGGAAGGTGGGGAGCGGGGTGGATACGTCCTCGGCCAAGGTGCTCCGGAAGAAATCGCCAGAATACCGGAGTCGTACACTGGACAGTTCTTGGCGCGTGTGTTGCATGGAAATGGGGATTCGGGCACGCACGGGCATTACTAAGGCGCACTCCGGCGCCCCCAGCCGAAATGGCCGACTGATCCCGGCGCTTGCCATAGTTGCTTTGACGAGCTTCCCGCTTGCGGGGCAGTCCACCCACACGACCGTGCGTCGACACCGGATCGAGGATTCGAGCCGTGAGGCGCTGGCGAAGGCGGAAACAGCCATCGACAAGGGGAACTACGGCGAGGCAGAGCCACTGTTGCGACAAGTGGTCGCCGCCCATCCCGAGAACTACACCGCCTGGTATGACCTCGGCTTCGTTTATCACCAGCAAGGAGAACGGGACAAATCAATTGCCGCTTATCGTCAGTCGGTGGCCGCCAATCCCAATGTCTTTGAGTCCAACTTGAACCTCGGCATTGCTTTGGCCGAGGCCGCAAACCCCGATGCCGAGGCTTTTCTGCGCGCCGCTACTCAGCTGAAACCATCTTCGGAGCCCAATCGTGGCTACAAGCGAGCATGGCTCGCCCTGGGACAAGTGCTGGCGAAAACGAACTCGGATGCCGCTCTCGACGCCTTTGAACGCGCGGCATTGGCTGATGATAAGGATCCCGAGCCTCACCTGCTTGCCGGGTCTTTGCTTGAGCGCAAACAGAAGCCGGCAGAAGCGGAGAAAGAATACCAGCGCGCGTTGGCCTTGAATCCCAGTTCCCCGGATGTTCTGGCGGCGCTGACCGATCTCGACATCGAGCAACATCGGCTGAATGATGCCGAGTCTCTGTTGCGCAAACTGGTGGTTGTTCGCCCCGATGATGCCGGTGCCCACCTCCAGTTAGGGCGATTGTTGGTGCTATTGGGTAAAAAGGACGAAGCGATCGCAGAAATGGAGACGGGGCTGAAATTAGATCCCTCCAACAGCCACGGGCGACGCGATCTCGCCGATTTCTACAGCGACGCGGGTAAGTACGGTGAAGCCGAGCGGCTCTATTCGAGCTTGTTATCAGCCACTCCCGGGGACCCCGCTTTGCACTATGGGTTGGGAAAATGTTTGCTCAAACAAAAAAAATTCCCCTCCGCCGAGCAGGAACTGCGGCAAGCCGTGGCTCTGCGCCCGGATTTTGGCCAAGCCTATGGGGAGTTGGCGATTGCCGCTGACGGAAACAAGGATTATCTGCTGGCCATTCAGGCCACCGATCTGCGGGCAAAATACTTGCCGGAAACACCGATGAGCTACTTCCTGCGGGCGACTGCCTATGATCACCTACGCGACATCAAGCAAGCCGCGAGGTATTATCATCAATTCCTCACGGTGGCCAGCGGCAACTATCCAGAGCAGGAGTGGCAGGCCAAACACCGTCTGATCGCGATTGAACCGAAGAAATAAGGCGGGGCGATGAGAACGTACCTTGGGGTCACGCTGCTTTGTGGGCTGCTTGTCGGCCTGCCAGGCTTCGCCGCCAGGGAAGAGAGCCTGGAACAGCTGATCACCCGGGCCGAGTCCGCCAAAACCGACCAGCGGCCCGATCTTTACATGCAGGTGGCAGATCGCCTGCTTAAATCTGCGATCGAATCCTACAAGAACAACCGTCGCGACCAGTTTCGTTCTGTAGTCCAGGACATCGTGAAATATTGTGACAATGCTCACGCCGCCGCCATCGATAGCAATAAGCACGTAAAGCGGACGGAGATCAAAATTCGCCAAATCTCCACCCGTCTGCGTGATATCAAGCTGAACGTCGACGTTGACGATCAGAATCAGGTTCAAATCGCCATCGATCGGCTGGAGAGTTTCCGCACCGAGCTGTTACACAGTATGTTTGGAACCAAAAAACAATGACTAGAGTGGTGGTGCCCATCCTGTGTGTGCTCGCTTCCCTTCCCGCCTGCAAAGCGGAGCAGCACCGCCGCGATCCGCTCAATGACCTGGAGGTGGATAAGCTTCGGGATGCGGCCCAGGACCCGGAAACTCGTCTGAAACTGTACGTGGAGTTCGCTCGCACCCGCCTGGACAGGTTGCAACAAGTGCGGGCTGATGAAAAGCCCCAAGATCGAGAGCAACAAACGCGTGCCGCTTTGCAGGATTTCGTCGACGTTTACGACGAATTGAGCGTTAACGTGGACACCTATGCTGACCGGGGAGCGGATCTTCGCAAAGCTCTAAAGCCTGTTATCGAAGCCGATACCGAGTTTGGCTCCAAGCTGCGCGCCTTCAAAGCCACCCTCTCAAGCTCTCGTCAAGAGGTTCAGACTTACGATTTTCTTCTCAGCAGCGCCCTCTTGGCGGTCGATGAGGGCGCAAAAGACCATCGCGACCTGCTGGCCGAACAGGAAGAGACCTTCAAGCACAAAAAAACAAAAGACCGCAAAGAAGCTTCGCACGGATCCGAGTAAAGCCACGTGCCCGCGCGCACAACAGCCGAGGAGCACAATCGGTGCGAGGTCATGCTACTCTCA
>JAFAPG010000899.1 GCA_019247235.1 Acidobacteriota bacterium | reverse complement strand
TGGATTCAAAGGAATGGTTCCGCCGAGAGATCTCAAAGTAGGTGCCGAACGAAATTTGCGATCGGTGGCCCTCCGAGTTGTTCCAAATCATCAAAATCCGGCTTGAATGCGGGTAAGGCAGCGGCTTGAAAAGAATCGGGTCAATCACACTGAAAATCGCAGCGACCGCCCCAATGCCTAAGGCGAGTGTAGCGGTGCTGACAATCGTAAAACCGGGGCTTCTGCGCAGTTGTCGCATGGCCAATCGCAAGTCAGAGACAAACGAACCAAGGTCTTGAAAGTTGCTCATGGATTTCTCACCACGATGCGATCCACCTTGGCCGCACAACGCGCAGGAACGTAGCTGGCAACCATTGCCATTGCGACAAGGGCCACGGGAACAGCAAAGAATGTCACCATGCCAAGAGCCGCTGCATTGCTAGGCGAAGCTTTCGTCGCAGGATTTCGATACCCTTTCCTGTGCTAATTTGGCAACCGACATGCCATTGTTTTACGTACCAATTGCGGCTCGCAAGTCGCGTAAACAGTACAGATACTGGATAAAGCTGGATAAAAAGGAGCCGTGTTGGTATCCCAAAGTGGACGCTGCTGTCCAAGAATGGACAGAATAAATTGTCTGGAGCCTAACCTTCGACCAGAACACTGGTTCAGAAGTTACCTCGCCAGGTGAATGGAGGAGGAGCACTGGTACAGCTGCCCAGAGTATTTTTCTGTTTGGAAATAACGCACCCGCACACATGCATGGCAAATCTGGAGAACAAAGCTTTTTCGCAGTTCAGCGATAGTCTGCCGCGCCAGGCTGGAGCGCTTCCCGTGCGATCTCGGTTATAGCTACACAGCGCGACACTCGTGGTTCATCGTCAACTGGCGGTTAGGAGGACATAAGCTGATCGGATGGCGATTTGCCTGCCAGCAGCCCGCGTTCGCTGCGGCGATCTGTAAAGCCTGTCGGCAATGAGCTACCAATTTGATTCATTGGCCGTAGCGAAAATGGTAAAGCTCGTGGATAAGTGCTTGCGGACTTCAAGGAAACACTGCGCGATCCAGAAGTCGCAAATGGTTTAGGAAAAATATTGGACATGTTTGTCCGTGCGGTGCTGGCCTCAAGCCCTGCAACTCACGTTCACCGTTGATCGTGCGGTGCCATAGAAAAGCATGCGCAAGCCCGGAACCGGCCTACGCCTGGTGCGGTTAGAGGAAATCCTCCACAGCGAGCCACCCTCCGTGGGCACTACCCTCTCTGGTGAAGCAGGAATTATTGGGGGTGACCGGCAAAAGGTGGCGATTCGAATGTCAGTCTTTTTCAGCGATGATCCTGGTGCGGCCTTGTTTTGGGATTGCCATCACTGCCATTGAGAATCCATGACGCGCCAAAGCTGCCATCGCGTTGCCAATCTGGGCTCGATGAGTGACTTAGCAATCGCTCGACGCTCCCGCTGCTGGTCGGCGCCGCCCCTCCGCTTGCCGTACGTGCTCTTAAAAGCACTTTGACGCTTTTAATATGCCCTTAAGAGCACTTTTCGCTTGCATTCCGGCTTCTCGATCGGATATGCTCTGAAGAGCGCATTATGCCGTTTTAGATGCTCTTGAGGGCACATGGTCGCAAGAAACAATTTGTTTGCCGCTCCCCCCTACCCGGTCGAGCAGGCTTTAATAAAGGTAGGAAACAACCTGCGCCAGGCCCGCATCCGGCGCAAGCAGACCATCGAGGAAGTCGCCGAAAGGATTGGCACCGGCGTCCGCGCGGTACGCGACGCTGAAAGGGGCAAGCCGTCCACGACAGTGGCGGTTTATGCCGCGCTTCTGTGGTCTTTCAATCTTCTTTCCCCGTTCGAGGAACTCGCGGATCCTCTCATGGATCAGGAGGGACTTGCCCTCGCCTTCGCGAAGGAGAACCGCCGCGCGCGCAAGGGCGCAGGACTGGACAATGACTTCTAAGGCGCCAGAGTGCTTCGTCTACATTACGCTGCCCGGTGAGACCTCTGCCGTCACCGCCGGGCGATTCGTGCTGGACAGGAATCGCATCGGCGATCCGCTCGGCCGTTTCGTCTACGGCCGCTCCTATCTTGAGAATGCGCGGGCCGTGCCCGTCGATCCGGTCGAGCTCAAGCTTGCGGCGACGACTTATGAGACCGTTCAGCTCAATGGCGTGTTCGGCGCGCTGCGCGATGCCGGCCCCGATTTCTGGGGACGGCGCGTCATCGAGAAACACGCGGGCAAGGCGCAGCTTGGCGAAATGGACTACCTGCTCCAGTCTGCCGACGACCGCGCTGGCGCGCTCGGCTTCGGCTTGAACAACGTGCCACCCGCCCCGTTGCGCAAGTTCAATCAGACGATGGACATTGCCAAGCTGCAGGAGCTGGCCGAGGCGCTCGTCAAAGACGAGATCCCGAACGACCCGGCCGCACCGCAGGTGCAGGAGCTGCTGCTGCTCGCAACCTCGATGGGCGGCGCCCGTCCGAAGGCCGTCGTGCAGGACGGCGACGGGCTCTGGGTCGCGAAATTCAACCGCCCCGACGATCGCTGGAACAACACGCGCGTCGAGCACGCCATGCTGCGGCTCGCGCGCAAGTGCGGCATCAATGCAGCTGAGAGCCGCATCGAGACCGTAGGCGGGAAGGACGTTCTTCTGATCAAACGCTTCGATCGCGGGAAAATCGCGGACGGCTACACGCGCGCGCGGATGGTGAGCGGCCTGACGGTGCTGCGCGCGGGCGAGACACCGGACACGCGCGCGCAATGGTCTTATGTCATTCTTGCCGAGGAGCTGCGGCGGATCGTTGCCGAGCCCAAGAAGGACGCGCACGAATTGTTCCGGCGCATTACCTTCAACGCGATGATCTCGAACCTCGACGACCATCCGCGCAACCACGCGATCATCGCGCCCGACCAGCAATGGAAGCTGTCGCCGGCTTACGACCTTACCCCCTCGCCCGTGGTCGCACAGGAGCGCCGCGATCTGGCGATGCAGGTCGGCGACCAGGGACGTTATGCCAATGCTAAGAACATTCTGTCCGAGCGTGCGCGCTTCCTGCTGGACAAGGACGAGGGCGTGAAAATCCTCGCCGACATGCGCGCGGCCGTCGGTCACTGGTACCACGTTGTGCGGGCGTGTGGCGTTTCAGAGACCGACGCGGAGACGATCCGCGCCGCGTTTCTCTATCCAGGCTTTTCCTTGTAGCAGGAGCCGCCCCGGCCTTGCACACACAGTAGTTGCGGAGTTCCACCTGTGGTTGATGGACCGGCGGTTCTACCGCCGCTGTCTCACAAACAGCAGAAGTCCGCGACGCGCCGTAAGCCAACCAGTTCTGAACTCAAGTTCTACCGCGATCTCGGAGGACGATCCGCATTGCGCGGCTGGCCGCGGGCAAGACCCAGCAGCAGTTGTGCAGCACACGGTGACTACCGCCGTAGCGTTGAAACCCACAACCAAGATTCTCGAATATCCATCAGGTTTTGGCGTAGCTACTGCCCAAGGATGATAGGTGAAAGCAGGCTGGACCAACCCGGGGGTAGCCGGAGTAGCCGGTGTGCAAAGGGGAGCAGCACCGGCTCAACCGCAGGCTTCGTTGAGTGCGTCGAAGAACCCTTACTCCAGAAGGTCCCGACAGGCTGTCGAGAGGGCGATCAAACAACGAATTGGTTTTGTCGGGTGTGGAATTCTTTACCTCGGTCTTTGTCCCGATCTTTTTGAAGCTTTTCAATTCTTGCCTTTGCTGGAAGTGTGCATGGCGGCATCAAAGTCTTTATCTCTGGTCCAGAGTGTACTAGCGGGCCTGATTTTGCGATCCCCTTGGGCCTGCAGCTTTACTTCGCCGCCTGATGGTGGTCGTAGCTGATCACTCTGGTAATCTTCCATGCTCCGTTCTGGTAACGCCACAGGTGTATGAACTGTCCCTCTCCGATTCCGACCTCCTCGTGGCCGGGGTGATGAAATCGGTGGACACCCGTCTCGAGCATTCCGTACCCCTTCATGTAATATACCTTCAGGGTTCCCGGTACCAACTCGCGC
>JAFAPG010000817.1 GCA_019247235.1 Acidobacteriota bacterium | reverse complement strand
GTGTAATGCCGTTGACGACCCAGAACATTGTGACTTCTTTTATCCCGCAGTGGTGCGACGGGGACCCTTGCAAATCGCCATTTCTACCAATGGAAGCAGCCCTGCACTCGCAGCCAGACTGCGGCGGGAACTCGAGCGACAGTTTGGTCCTGAGTGGGGCATTTGGGTCTCGCGGGTGGGGGAAATGCGCCGGGAGCTGCTTGAGAAGCATCTCTCGCCTAAAGTCCGTCGTCGCCGCTTGCTCGAAATGGCGAGTCCTCAAGCTTTTACGGACTTCCTGCATTTCCGGCGACCAGGAAAAGGGCGAGCGGGCAGAACTGAATCCTAATGTCAGGTTACTGAGGTGTGCATACCTGGGGCCACAGGGTTTGCTTCCTAGGAAGGGAGTGAGTAGCATATTTAGAAAGCTGAACCTTACACCTGAAACCTGGCATTTGATGGCCAGGTAAAATGGGTGAATTCTATTTCCCAATCCCAAGTTCCCAGTCGAGGATGCGGTGCATCTGTCCGGTTCTTGTTTTAAGTGCGGAATATTTTTTACCTTTCTAGCGTACCTAGCTTTGGGGTGCCTAACCCCGAGTACCGCCACCGCCGAAACTGCGGCTTTCGATCTTATTGGCCCGAAAATCGATGTTAGGGTCCAACGGGGTGGTCAAAGCTTGCCAATTGGTATGGTCCCTAGTCTCAAAGCTGGAGACCGGCTGCGGATACACCCCGATCTGCCGGATACGCAGTCGGTCCACTACCTAATGGTAGTTGTCTTTCTCCGCGGGGCGACCAATCCTCCGCCCGATTCTTGGTTTATCCGCGCCGAGACCTGGACAAAGCCAGTGAACGAGGAAGGAATTCTGGTCACTGTTCCTGAAGAAGCAGAGCAATCTCTCATCCTGCTGGCTCCTGAAACCGGTGGAGCTTTCTCCACCTTGCGGGCTGCGGTGCGCGGCAAGCCCGGTGCTTTCGTGCGGGCGGCACAAGATTTGGATCAGGCCAGCCTGGACCGGGCACGACTTGAGGCCTATCTTGCCGCTGTGCGCGAGACCTCGATTGCCGATCCCGAACAGCTCAAAAGCCGCACTACATCACTGGCTCGCAGCCTAAACATCAAACTCGATCAACAATGCTTTGACAAGCCCAGTGCTCAACAAGTTCCTTGCCTGACGCAGAATACAGACCAGTTGGTCCTCGATGATGCGCACAGTCAGACCATGGTGACAACTCTCACTTCGGGCGCATCCACTGACCTTCTTACTCAGATCAGTTCCACGCCAACCGCACATAGTGGCTATTACAGCCCTTATATCGGAGCCGTGGTTGACGTGGTTCGTATCTTGAGCACCACCCACACCGCACAATACCAATACATTCCCGCGCTGGGGCTCGCTAAAAGTGATGAGTTAAGCTTGCGGCTCAATAACCCACCCTCGTTTCGCAATCCCAAATCAGTGATCGTCGTTGGGTTGCCGCCGATTCGCCCAGCAGTCCTACCACCGCTGCGAGCAATGGATGCCAGTCAGGTATTCTGTGGCGGAAAACCGGGCCTGGTGCTGCCGCTAGAGGGGGCGCCACTGGTTTTCGCCACCGAACTGGGGCACAACTATGTTCTGCACATCGACACTGGATCGGGCAAAACAATGGATATTCCGGCCCATCCCGATCCTGCCCGCGCAGGATTCGTGCTCGAAGCACCCAAACCAGATTGGAGCGGATGGGAGGGCGAAGCCACCGGCATCCTGCGGGGGATTTGGGGGTTTCAGCCCTTTGACGGTCCTCATTTTCGCATGCGGGCATCGCGTCCTGCCGAGTGGGTGGTCGCCACCAAGGACGTGAACGCGTTGATTGTGGGACGCGAGGACGTGCTGCATCTGCGAGCGCCAGATGCGTCCTGTGTGAGCAGTGTCCAAGTTAGCAATGGAGAGGGAAGAGTCCTACCGGTTGAGTGGAAACTTAACAGCAACGAGGAATTAGAGCTCAAGGTTGCACTTGAAAATGCCGATCCCGGCGTATTGCAGATCTTGGTGAAAAAATATGGTACGTTGCCACCCGACAGGCTGGTTCTGCACACTTATAGCGAGGCGGCTCATCTCGCTGCGTTCAGCATTCACGCCGGAGATACAACCGGCCTATTGACGGGAACGCGTCTGGATCAGGTGACGGGGTTAGAGTTTAAGGGAATAACCTTCGATCCGGGAGAGCTTTCGCGTGCCGAACACCAGGACGAACTGAAGTTAATTGCACGAAACCCGGCGGACGCAGCCAAGTTCACCCCTGCAGAACCGCTTTTGATTCGCGTGACCCTCCGGGACGGCCGCCTGCTTGATCTGAATGCCACCGTCGAAGACTCGCGGCCAAAGCTAACCCTGCTGACCAAGAGCATCCAGCTGGCCGACAATGACTCACCCTCTACGATACAAGTCGGTAGCCCGGACGAACTGCCGCAAAATGCACGGCTCAATTTCTTTTTGAAGACCCAGGTTCCGGAAAGCTTTTCCCCCGGTGAAAAAATCCAGATCTCGACGCCGGACGGCTCATTTCATGCGGACTTGTCGGTGAAAGATGGCACTCTCACCTTGCAGGACAGCAAGACCATATTTGCCGTGCTTGATCCGGTCAAGATGCTTGGGCCCTCGGCATTTGGACCGCTCAAGTTTCGTCCGGTTACTGAGCAGGGGCTGGCGGGAGATTGGCTGCCTTTGGTGAATCTAGTGCGAGTTCCTGAATTGAAGGGGATTCGATGTGTGCCTGCCCCTGCGAACGATTCCGAACCTGAGCCTTCTCCTTCAGAGCCACAATGCACGCTGACCGGCGACAAGCTCTTTCTGATCGATGCCGTCAGTGCCGACCCAGATTTTACCAAGTCGGTTACCGTACCTGATGGTTTTGCGAACCCCCGACTGAACATCCCCCAGCCGAAAGGCAAGGTCCTGTATCTGAAGTTACGGGATGATCCCGCTACGGTCGATAGCGCGGTGGTGCCCATGTTAAGTGCACAGCCCTGAGCGCTTCGAACGCGAAAGCGCAGTTGCTTCCACCCCCGGGGCAGGTATTCATTCGCTGCCGAGGGGCACTGCCGGGGAAGAAGTGTTCATAGCTGCAAACCGTGCCGGCAGTGGGCGATAGCCGTTGCGAGTTCGAATGTGATATTTCCGCTGGTTTTCACCCGCCAACTTCACGGTAATCGCCCGCCAGCCGCGGTTCTCATTCGCCTTCGGGTAGTAGCTTAGAGAATACAGATGGGCGAGATCATCTCGAATGGAAGAGAACGCTTGTTTTTCATCTCGCCAGTTCTTGGCAAAATAGGCTTTTCCGCCAGTGGCCGCTGTCATGCGCTCAAACACCGCGCTTGACACTGGTTCTAGTTGTGCTTGTTGGGTACTGATCATATAAATCACCGTACCGGTTGATTGCGCGAGCTCGGCAACGTCCTCGGGTGGGACAACGCTAGAATTGTCGGGTCCATTAGAAAAAACCACAATGACTTTCCTGCCGTGGTATTGCGCGGCGTCTTTGACCGTCAGAAGCAGGCAATTGTAAAGGGCGGCGTCATCACCTGCCACTGTTGAGCGCACGCCACGCAGTACCTGGGTGCGGTCCGGAGTTAGTGTTGCCGGTCGCGATAAATCGCGGCTGTAGGAGTAAAAAGCTATCTTATCGACATTGACCAGGGAACGAATGAAGTCGGCGATGGAATCCTGGGCGAAGACAAAGCCGCGATACATGTAGTTGCTGGTGTCAAACAGTATGAACACATTCGAGCCGCCCAGCAGGGGGCTCAGACCGCCGGCGGGATCAACAAGAGTGGGATTACGGGTCGAAGAGTGTTGAATGAAGGCCTCCCCGGCTGTGGTTCCCCCCCCATTGGTTGCCACTTCAATTACGCGGCGTGCAGGTCCGTTGCCCTCTCCAAAGGTCGCGATTTTCTCCGCGATACCGTCTTCGGTAATGGTGAAGTCCTCGGGTCGAAGTCCAGTGACGTAGTTGCCTTTGTTGTCGGTCACGGCAACGTTGAGCTGCACCATGTTCACAATTACGTGAATTTCCGGTTGCATTTCTTGCCCTAGGGCGACACTGGAGGCCAGCGCTAAAATTAGGATTGAAAATAAGTAACTGAGAGAACACCATTTCTTTGTCATAAAGAATTTTCCGTCGCGCTCGCTTCCAGAACTATAGACACGAGCGCTATGCAATCGTTACTGTCCATCCGGCGTAACCGTCTCCGTCTTGCTTCCGGCCGTGGTCGCGGTGAGAACACCAATCTTACCTTGGCGAAACTCCTCACCCGTTTCCCGCATGGCGCGCAGCAAGGCGCCCCAGTCCTCGAAATCGGTGGCGAAAATCTTGCCCACCATACGACGCGTGAGCTCCGGAACCAGACGGTTCAGCACCACCGCCGGATATCCCATCTCATCGGCTAAGCGCGCCCAATAAAGGTTATTGGAGTCCCAAGACTCAG
>JAFAPG010000808.1 GCA_019247235.1 Acidobacteriota bacterium | reverse complement strand
CAAGTCCTAACGCCGGAAGCGATCTTATTTCTGCGAAAGCTAGCAGGGCAGTTCGAAAAACAGCGGCGCGAGCTTCTAACGCGCCGGCAGGTACGCCAGCAACAAATCGACGGCGGTCAGTTGCCCGATTTTCTTCCCGAGACGGCTTCGATCCGGGAGGCGGAGTGGACTGTCGCCCCTATTCCAGCCGACCTATTAGATCGGCGCGTGGAAATTACCGGCCCGGTCGATCGCAAGATGATTATCAACGCCCTAAACTCCGGGGCCAATGTCTTCATGGCGGATTTCGAGGACTCGAACTCGCCTACCTGGCAGAACAATCTCGAAGGACAGGCAAATCTGCGAGACGCTGTAGCTGGAACGATTAGCTACGCCAGCCCGGATGGTAGACGCTATCGCCTCAACCCTCAGCTTGCTGTGCTGGTGGTTCGACCCCGCGGTTGGCACCTGGTGGAGAAGCACTTCTTGGTCGAGGGCGAGCCCATCTCAGCCTCGCTGTTCGATTTTGGACTTTACTTTTTTCATAACGCGCAATCTCTGATCGATAAAGGAAGCGGGCCGTACTTTTACTTGCCCAAGCTCGAAAGCCATCTGGAAGCCCGCTTGTGGAATGAGGTCTTCTGTTTCGCTCAAGACCAGCTGGGGATTGCGCGGGGAACCATCCGTGCCACGGTCTTGATAGAGACGATTCTGGCCGCTTTTGAAATGGATGAAATCCTCTACGAGCTACGGCAACACTCTTCCGGGCTAAACTGCGGCCGCTGGGACTATATCTTCAGTTTCATTAAAAAATTTCGTAATCGACCCGACTTTGTTCTGCCCGACCGCGCCATTCTTACAATGGAGAAGCATTTTCTAAAGTCCTACGTGGATCTACTGATCCGGACCTGTCACCGCCGGGGCATTCACGCCATGGGCGGCATGGCTGCGCAGATTCCCATCAAGAACGATCCCCTCGCCAATGAAAAGGCTCTCGAAAAGGTACGGCAGGATAAACTTCGAGAGGTCAAAGCCGGTCATGATGGAACTTGGGTGGCTCATCCTGGTCTGGTACAGGTGGCCAAGGAAGTCTTCGATGACCAGATGAAGCAGTCGAATCAGATCGCTCGCCGTCGCGATGAGGTCAAGGTTAGCGCTCGGGATCTGCTCGCGGTAACGGAGGGCTCCAAGACTGAAGAAGGCTTGCGCTGGAATATTGACGTTGGCTTGCAATATTTGGAGTCATGGCTTCGAGGCCTAGGCTGCGTTCCAATCTACAATCTGATGGAAGATGCGGCTACTGCGGAAATCTGTCGCGCGCAGGTTTGGCAGTGGCTTCGTCATGGCGCGAAGCTAGCCGAAGGGCAGAAGGTGACAAGCGAATTGGTGCGCGAAGTAATCGCCCGGCAGAAAATCAAACTGACGGGCAGCCGTCTGGGGGAAGCGGCGGAAATCTACGAACGGATGATTACCGGGAAGGATTTTCCCGATTTCCTGACTTTGTGGGCCTATGACTACATCGACTAAGTTGGCCGGGCCCCGCCCAGATCGCATTTGTAGTTACACGACTAAGCTTGATGCTTGCCGTTCCCCCGAATACCCAATGTCTAGGCTGTCGAACGGCGAAACAGAAGTTGCCTCTAGACACACAATCGTCCGCTGCTCCATCAGTCGAGCTGTTCAACCACACCGATCATTTTTGGCCGCGTCGTTCTCGCCTCCATTGGCAGCTCGATTTCGAGACAGCCGAGCACGTTCCTGTTGTCTTTGGCAAGAGCCTTTCCATCGTTCGGGCACCCGCAACGATCGTGAGAAAGGGGAGTCAAGCGCAATTCCATTTGTCGTGATGACGGTCCTGGTCTTCGCCGTCGCTGCCGCCATTCTCTATTTCGCGATCGAGCCGCGAAACGTCCTCAGCTTACCCGAAGCCGTTCAACTGGTCACGAAGTCTCTAGATGCGGAGGGAGCAAGCACGGTTCGCTTCCACACCGGTCTAATTAAAGATCGCCCCGGGGAGAGCCCCCGCGATGCCCGATACCGCTTGCTTGAGGAAGCTGGAGTCCTCGAGATAGCTCGTCCCGCAGCCTCTCGCACGTCGGTGTTGCTCACCCAGAGAGGCGGAGAGATCTTGAGCGCAATTGCCGGGGTGAAGCGTTCAAAGGATGCGGATGGTAACGAGTCCTATCTAGTGCCATTAGCCATACGCAAGCTCATCGATATAACCAACATCAGTATGGAGGGTCCCGAGCACGCGAGCATTGAATACACTTGGCAATGGCAACCGAATGCTCTTGGTGAAAGCTTCGACCGACTTGGGCCGGCCATGACAATGATGAGCGCGGAAGACCAACTCGTTCTGGTCAGCAAGTTTGCGGCGCGTTATTATCATGCAGTTCCGAAAAAAGAGACCATCCGCGTGGTCAAGAGGGGCAAAGGCTGGCAAGTAACGCCCCCGTGAGGGCGAAGGCTGACGTAAGGTCGCGCATTCACATCTAGTCCTAAAATTGCAAAACTCAGTTGCGCAGTGGTTTGCCAGTCTTCAGTGTGTGTTGAATTCGTTCCTGTGTCTTCGCCTCTCCGCAAAGCGATTTGAAGGCCTCTCGCTCTAAATCGAGTATCTGCTCTTCGCTGATGGGCGTTCCCGGCGTCACATTGCCACCGCAAAGCACTTCGGCAATTTTGTTGCCCAGCTTCACCTCATACTCAGTGATGTGCCCACCTTGACCGAGGAGGTGGACCCCCAGCTTGAGGGTGGCGAGGATGTTCTCTCCCGGGGCGGGAATTTTCGTGCGCGCCACCGGTGGCACATATCCGGCACGAACCAACTCGAGCGCCCGGGTCTTGGCATCAGACAGCAGGCGGTCCCGGTTCATGGTGACGAGATCGCGATCGGTGAGAAATCCCAGACGCCGGGCCTCAAGCGCAGAGGTTGAAACTTTGCCGGTCGCGACCGTTTCGAATGCCTGTTTCATGGCTTCGAGCAACTCGACGGAGTCACTCGGGCCGCCGGAAGCGCCGCGACTACCCTCGCGCAGCTTTTTGGCGCTGTCCACGGCACGTAACACGAACTCCTTCAAGCCGCCACCTGCCGGCAATAAACCCACGCCAACCTCTACCAAGCCGATATAGAGCTCGGCATGAGGTTGACGCGAAGCGCCGTGAAGCGTGATTTCCGCCCCACCTCCGAGCGTCATACCGAATGGCGCAACTACCACCGGCTTAGGGGAGAACTTGATTGCCTGGGTCATGGCTTGGAACTGACGGATGGCGAGATCTACATCGTCCCATTCTTGCTCTTGAATCGACATCAGCAAGAGCATCAAATTCGCGCCTACCGAGAAGTTGGGCGCGTCATTGGCGATTACGAAGGCATCGAAGGCGTCGCCCGCTCCACGTGGCCGGAGGGTTTGGCTGATTAGAGAGACAATATCGGTGCCCAGCGAGTTCATTTTGGAATGAAACTCGATGCAGGCCACGCCATCTCCTAAATCGACCAAAGAGGCGCCTGCATTGCGCTTGACTACAGCGCGCGCTTTCTTAGCCACAGCCACCGACCAAACTCCCGGCGGGACCGCGACAGGAGCATAGTCTTGGCTGGGGAAATGCCAGAAGAGACGCCCCGAAGGAGTTTCGGGAGCATCGGCATACCAGAGGCTTTTACCCGAGGCGAGCAACTTCTCGGCATTCAAAGCAACCTCTCGCCCTTCGCTTTTCATGCGCGTTAGGGTGCTGTTAACACCTACGGCATCCCAAAGTTCAAATGGTCCCAGTTCCCAGTTGAAGCCAAGTCGCAGGGCGCGATCGACATCAACGATGGAATCGGCAACTTCGGGGATATGGTTGGCGGAGTAATTCCAAAGATCGCAAAGAGCGGCCCAAAGAAACGAGCTAGTTTTATCACCTCTCGATGCGGTATCGCCCGCGAGTCCCAGCAACATCCGCAACCGAGGCCCGATGTCCTCAATGTTTTTTGCCATCTCGAGCGATGAAAATTGCGCCTTGCGGCGAGGATGGTATTCGAGCGTCTTCCAATCGATGGCCAACCGCTCTTCATGGCCGTCGGCAGTTTTTGCCTTTTTGTAAAAACCAGCTTTGGTTTTGTCACCCAGCCACTTGCGCTCGAGCATCTGGCGGAAAAACCCCGGAAGCGACCTTTCTTGGCCTTCGATTTTCCCCATATTGCTCACCACGTGCCCGAGCACGTCCAGGCCGACCAGATCGATGGTGCGGAAAGTAGCAGACTTAGGCCACCCGACAGCCGGTCCCGTCAGAGCATCGACTTCTTCAATGGTGAGATCCAGGTCCTGCATCAAACGCATGACGTTGAGCACGCAGAATGTGCCAATACGATTGGCGATGAAATTAGGGGTATCTTTGGCCAAGACCACGCCTTTGCCCAGACGAACATCGGCAAACCGAGATACGGCATCCACTAGCGCTCGGTCGGTCTCAGGCGTCGGAATCACCTCTAGCAGTCGCATGTAGCGAGGGGGATTAAAAAAGTGAGTGCCAAACCAACATCGGCGAAAATCGATGGGGAATCCCTCGGCGATCTCGGCCACCGGCAAACCACTGGTATTGGTTGTCGTGATCGTGCCTGGCCGTCGTACGGTCTCCACCTTTCTTAGCAAGTCTCGTTTAATGTCGAGATTCTCTACCACCGCTTCGATAATCCAGTCCACCTCGGCGAGTCTCTTCAAGTCATCTTCGAAGTTCCCGACCGTGATCAGGTCGGCTCCGGACTGCTCAAACAATGCCGCCGGTTGCGATTTTTGCGCCGCTTCCAGGCCCGCGGCGGCAACTCGGTTGCGAATAGGGTTATCGGCATCTCGGGGAACGATGTCGAGCAGGTAGCTGGGCACGCCGGCATTAGCGAAATGTGCCGCAATGCGCGCCCCCATGGTGCCGGCGCCGAGAATTGCCACTTTATGAATACGGTCCATGACCCGATGCTTTCCTTTCAACTAACCAGGCACAAACGTGCATCGGCGGAGACAGCACAATGAATCCGCGCAAAGTGAGAGTTAAATAGCCCGCTGCACAAGCCGTCCTTCGATGCTCGAATGGTCGATACCTATGAAGGTTACAACATTCTAGTGTCCACTCCTGCCCCGATAGTTGGCGCACGGAATTAGTCGTGGGCAAACCGGCGAGCTGCAGTGTTGGCGTTCATAGTAGTCTTAATACGGAGGTTTTATGCGCGAAGCTGTCCTGGTTTCTTCGGTACGCACGCCTGTCGGGCGAGCATTTAAGGGCACGCTTCGGTCGACCCGTCCGGATGAACTGGCGGCCATGGCCATCAAAGGAGCTCTTGATCGTGTGCCCCAGCTTGCAGCTGAAGAGATAGAAGATGTGATTCTCGGCTGCGCCATGCCGGAGGCCGAGCAAGGAATGAATGTTGCTCGTGTCGCTTGGCTGCGTGCCGGTCTTCCGGTCGGAGTCTCGGCCATGACGGTGAACCGCTTTTGTTCGTCGGGATTGCAGTCCATTGCTATGGCCGCCGAACGCATCGCCGCGGGCGGGGCAGAAGCGATCGTGGCCGGTGGAACTGAATCAATGTCCATGGTGCCGATGGGAGGACATAAGGTATCGCCCAATCCCTGGCTCGTCGAGCATTATCCCAATAGCTATCTCTCCATGGGCTTGACCGCCGAGCGCCTGGCCGACCGCTTTCAGATTACCCGCGTAGCGGCGGATGAGTTCTCCTTGCGCAGTCACCAGCGTGCAATCGCCGCCATTCAGGCCGGCAGGTTCGCTGACGAGATCGTGCCGGTGGCAGTGAGTTTTACGACGGCCACGGGACCACAGCCGAAAAGCCATGCAATCACCTTTCAAATCGATGAAGGCCCGCGTGCCGATACTTCCCTTGACGCCCTGCTCTCGCTGAAACCGGCATTTCACGCCAAGGGCACAGTTACGGCCGGAAATTCCTCGCAAATGTCGGATGGGGCGGCAGCCGCCGTCCTCATGTCAGCGGATCGCGCCCAACAGCTAGCCATCAGACCCCTGGCTCGTTTTGTTTCCTTTGCTACCGCCGGATATAAGCCCGAAGAAATGGGTTTGGGGCCGGTGTTCGCCATTCCCAAAGCTCTCAAGCTTTCCGGTCTGAAGCTTTCAGAGATCGAGGTCATCGAGCTGAACGAAGCCTTTGCCGCGCAGTCGCTGGCGGTGATTCAGGAGGCTGGTCTTGATCCGGAACGGGTGAATCCGAATGGAGGAGCCATCGCGCTCGGTCACCCTCTCGGTTGCACCGGAGCCAAGTTGACAGCCACCCTGATTGCGGAACTGAAGCGGCGCAATGCCCGTTACGGAATGGTTACTATGTGTGTAGGCGGCGGAATGGGTGCGGCGGGGATATTCGAGAACCTCAAGTAGCTTTGGCCAAGTTTTCGCCCGCCCATCGGTTGAACTCATAGAGGTCCATATCGATCCAGCATGACGCATTTTGAGTGAGCGAGCGACACATGGCGACCGATGTCGAATCCGCAGTTCGAAAACTAATCTCGGTCAATCCCGCGACCGAAGAGGTGCTTTGCGAGTTCGATGCTGCGCAAGAGGGCGAGATCCGAAAAAAGGTAGCGCAAGCGCGCGCTGCCCAGCCCGCCTGGTTCGGCCTGGGCACACGAGAGCGCCTCGCGCGTGCCCGAAGCTTTCAGCAACTCTTGTACCGGAGGAAAGCAGCCGTTGCCGACCTCATCACTCGGGAGGCAGGCAAGCCTTACGTCGAGTCTCTCAGCACAGAGATCGCCGTCGTTTTAGATTCGGTTCGCTTCTTGATTGAGAATGGCTGTCGCATTTTGCAGGCTGAACCTGTACACCACGGCAGTGTGGCCATGAAGGCAAAGCGTGGTCGCATCGTGCGAGAACCATACGGTGTAATTGGAATCATTTCTCCTTGGAATTATCCATTCTCCATTCCCGCGACTCAGGCTCTCGCGGCGTTGGTGGCGGGAAACTGCGTGGTTTTAAAACCCTCGGAGTTTACCTCGCTAGTAGCGTTGCAGCTGGCTGAACTGCTCTATCAGGCAGGTTTCCCCCACGGTGTCTTCCAGGTGGCGGTGGGCGACAAGGTGACCGGGCAAGCCTTGCTTGAGGCAGAAATAGATAAGCTGATATTTACCGGAAGCGTCGCGACCGGACGTTCGATCGGCGAAGCCGCGGCCACCCGGTTTCTTCCCGTGACCTTGGAATTAGGTGGCAAAGATCCCATGATCGTTCTCGACGACGCCAATATCAATGTGGCCTCAAGTGGCGCCGTCTGGGGCGCATTCGTGAATGCTGGCCAGGCGTGCCTTTCG
>JAFAPG010000783.1 GCA_019247235.1 Acidobacteriota bacterium | reverse complement strand
TGAAGACTCCCGGGAGACCTCGTGCTCGCCACTCAAATGGAAAAAAAAACCGCCACTATCCTCTGCATCGATGACGAGCAGACGGCCCTTCAACTGCGACAAAACCTTCTGGAATCAGCTGGCTACAAGGTCCTGGCGGCTAAATCAGGCGCATTAGGCATCCGCGCGTTCAAGTCCGAACCCGTGCATGCGGTCGTGCTCGACTATTGGATGGCGGACATGAATGGCATGCAGGTGGCGCGCGAAATTCGCAAGCTCAATTCGGCCATTCCCATCATCATCCTTTCCGCTTACGGTGAGTTGCTCGATGAAAGTCTGGGCATTGCCGATCTTTGGATCCGCAAAGGAGAAGAAGATCCACAATACCTGCTGAACCGTCTCGAGGAGCTCCTCAAAGCCAAGTCTACGCTCCCGCAGTAGCTCGCCCGGCTTTACAATTCCGCTCGTGTCCGAGCTTTACTTCTTTATTGGCAAAGGAGGCGTAGGCAAGACCACGCTCTCAGCAGCCTTCGCGGTCGAGCGGGCGCGGCAGAATCGCGTGCTCTTGATTTCGACCGACCCCGCGCACTCTCTCGGGGACATACTTGAAACCAAGCTCGGAGACAAGCCAGCCAGAGTCCCGCTCGGTACTCAGGGTAGCCTACTTGCCTGTGAGGTCAACCCGGCGAAACGGTTCCGCGGCTTTCTCGGGCGGTACCGCCAAGAATTGGTCACGCTGGTGGAGCGTGCATCGTTGTTTACGGCCGATGAGATCTCCGCGCTGCTCGAGACCACGCTTCCGGGAATGGCGGAAGTAGCCGGCCTACTCGCTATCGAGCAAGCGCTCGAAGACCGCAGTGACTCGATCGTGGTGGTCGATACGGCACCCTTCGGACATACCCTTCGCCTTTTTGATCTTCCCCGGCAGTTCTTGCGGCTGCTCCGATTTCTTGACTTATGTGCGCAGCGTGATCGGGTGCTGGCCGAACACTTTGGTGGGCATGCGAGGACCGGGCGAGCAGCCTTTCTTGATCGATGGCGAGCCCAATTGGGGCGTGCTGATCGTTTGTTTGTGAGCGCGCATTTGGTGCTGGTCACGACCGGCGAAGCTTTTGCCTTGAATGAGTCCGTGAGGTGTCTAGAAGAGCTCGGCCGAATGAATCCCGCCTTCAGGCTCGAATCTGTCATTCTCAATCGCACCGTAGTCCATCCTGGAGGGTGTGACCATTGCCAGAGCACGGCGCGCAGAGGCGTCGCCGCACGCCACCTTCTCAGGAAACAGTTTCGCTCGGCACGACTGTACGTTGCTGAAGATCCGGGAGCTCCCATTGTGGGGACCAAGCAGCTGGCGAAGTTCGCGGCGCATGTCTTTCGTGGTAAGCCCCTGAATTGGCGGGTGGCGGAGCCGTTAGGCTCAGCAGGGTTGGCGTTTCGGCGCGCCAGCTGGCCGAAGTTGATTGCGCCCTTGAGCTTGGTTGTGGGAAAAGGGGGAGTGGGTAAGACGACCATCTCGGCCGCCCTCGGGTATCGTACCCGCCGAAGCACAAAGGCCCAGGTGATCATCTGCTCGGTGGATCCGGCGCCCTCTCTCGATGACATTTTTAAGACCTCGGTTGGGAATGAGCCCAGAGAAGTCCTGGGCGACCCCGGCTTTCTGGCTTCTGAGTTCGATTCAATCGCGCTTTACAGGACGTGGATGAGTGAACTCAAGGCACAGGTTGAGGCGGCAAGCGCAAGCGAATATGCTGGCCTGCATGTGGATCTCTCCTACGACAGAAGGATCTTTCTTGAGCTGCTCGAGATGGTGCCTCCGGGCATCGACGAACTATTGGCGATTTTTCGCATTATGGAGCTGGACGCAGGCGCGGGCAGGAAGGTGGTCATTGACATGGCGCCGACCGCCCATGCTTTGGAGTTATTGCGCATGCCGGGCAGAATCCTGACGTGGGCGCGCCTGTTGTTGAAAAGCCTGGCGGCACACCGTAAACTGGCGCTGGCCGGCGAGGTTGCGGCCAAAATCGCTGACTTTGAGGTGCGGGCTAGGGAATTGTCGCGGGCCATGCGCAGCCCGCAACGGCTTGCGACCTATGTAGCGCTGTTAGCCGAACCGCTTCCTGATCGCGAAACCGAGCGTTTGCTCAGTGAGCTCGGCAAGCTTGGCCTTCAGGTAAACACGATTTACGTCAATCGGGTTTTCCTTCGCGAGCACCTCGACGGCTGTTCGCGATGCCTGCGTGCCACCAGGTGGCAACAGCAGACTCTTGCCAAACTGAAGGAGCGATTTTCAGGTGGGACGATCTTTGTGGTTCCCGATTTTCGCCTCGAGCCTCAAGGCGCGCGCGGCTTGAGCAAATTGACCAATACGCTATGGCAAATGAAGTGAGAAGCGTGCTCTACCTCTACGGCGTAAGCGAATCGCTTGCTCGCTCGCCTATCGATCGCCGGGGGGTGGAAGAGAAGACGATAGAGGCTCTCTCCTGTAGCGGGATGATTTGTTGGATCAGCCGGGTGTCGGCCGTGGACTTTGAGCGTGACCTCGCTCGCAATATGGAAAACCTGGACTGGCTTGCCGCCTCCAGTATTGCCCACCAGGCCTCGATCGCTGCCATTGCCGCCCAGGTGGACATTCTTCCTGTTCGGTTCGGAACTGTTTTTCGCAACCAGACGTCGCTCAGGCGACACGTGCTCGCCCGATCACGCGCCTTGAAGCTGGATTTTAAGCGCCTCAAAGGGGCTGAGGAATGGGGAGTCAAAGTCTTTACCGCGAGAGCAAGCGCCCGGCCGCGGGCATTCGCAAGCGGGAGGGAATACTTGACGGCCAAGGCGGCCCTTCTCCCCCACAATGATCAAGATCTTAGCCGCGAGATCGGCAAATTTGAACAGGCGCTCGGCCGGGTCGCGCTCGAATCGGCGGCACCTGGAACCATCAGCCGTGGCCTACCCGGACTGCGGTTTCAGACCACTATTCTTGTGAAACGCCGCGATCGCGGGAAACTGCGGTCTGTGCTCGCGCGATTTTCGCGACGCTGGTCCGAAGAGCGGAAGATCGAGGCAACCGGGCCTTGGCCACCTTACTCCTTTGTCTCTCGTTCTGGCGAAAGCCGAGGTTTACGGTGAGCGCGAGTCGCCAGGAGATTCAGCTTTTCAGTCGCGAGGCCGATGACCAGATTTCGCTCATCGATGTGCTCGATCACGTGCTGAATCAAGGAATTGTGATTCGTGGAAGCCTGGTGATTTCACTCGCCGGAGTTGATCTGGTCTATTTGGGTTTGGATGCGATCCTGACTTCGGTAGAAACCGCCATGCAGCACCTTGGCACCATTCCGCCGGGCGCCCGCAGAAATCGATAAAACCATGGCCATTCTGCTCTACTGTGTCGCGGAGTTGGGTTCAGCGATTGACCCCGTCGTTACCGGTGTCGCCCAACTCCCCGTAATCGCCTTTAAGCATCATGAGCTG
>JAFAPG010000599.1 GCA_019247235.1 Acidobacteriota bacterium | reverse complement strand
GGCGTCCGCATGGAGCACGTTCTGCGCAACAGCCTTTATGCCCTACTCGAACGGGACGGCTCGCACCTCCCTGATATCCTGCGGCTCTATACCGACGATGATTTTCGGAAAGAGATTGTCAGGGGGATCAAGAACGAAACAGTTCGCGATTTTTGGCGCTACGAATTCGAGAACTACCCGGCCAGACTGAAGGCTGATGCCTGCGCGCCAATCCAGAACAAGCTCGGCGCGCTGCTTTCGGACCCCACTCTCTATCGGATACTGGTTGAGCCCCAGATTGATCTTCACTTCCGCTCGATCATGGATGAGGGGAGGGTGCTCTTGGTAAACCTCTCCAAAGGGCGGCTGGGAGAAGACAGCGCGCTTTTGCTCGGGAGCCTAATCGTTTCGACTCTGGGATTGGCCGCGTTCAGCCGAGCGGATGAACCTACATCTTCGCGTCGCCCTTTCTTCGTCTACGTTGACGAATTTCAGTCCTTCACCACGCTAATGCTCGCCAACATGATGAGCGAGCTGCGCAAATATGGTGTCGGCCTGGTTTTGGCACATCAATACATCCACCAATTGGAGCCGGAAAACCGTCATGCCGTACTGGGTAACGCCGGCACGCTGATCTCTTTCCGTGTGGGCGCGGAGGACGCCTCATATTTGGCAAAGGAGTTCCAACCGAAGTTCGACACCGAAGACCTGATTAACCTGCCCAATCGCAGCATCTATCTGAAGCTTATGATTGACGGCACGCCCAGCCGCCCCTTCAGCGCCGAGTGCCTGCCTCTTTTTGAAGGCAGCCTAACGGGCTTTTAGGCGGCACCCGTCCAAGGTTTGATCGAGGTCGGTCAACGCATCAGTCACGGTAGTGTTTTTGAGCAGCGCAATGGCCTGCGCCTCGAAAGCGGTAGCCGCCGCCACTCCTCCACTCATTCTGGGTGTAGCGGGATCCGTGGCAGTCTTGTTTTGGTCATGCGCGGCCTTCGTCGATGTCATATTGGCTTCATACTTTGCGAGATAGCCCGAGATATCAGGTGCAGCCGGCGAACCGATCTTGGCGCGCACCAAACCCTCGATGTCGGATATAGCGCCGTCCAGTCTGCCAGGTGCGGATATCGCAAGAGGCTCGAGTCTTCGAATGGCAAGAGCTGCTTCCGTCGTGTTGGAGAGCGCCCAGTTGGTATAGACAACTTTCCAATTTGGTAATTCGCCATCCAAACCGGTCAATGTTTCGGCTGCCCCCCTGATGCAGCCCAGCGCAGCGGCTCCAGCGGAATAGGCGGTCTCACGCGCTGGAAACTGGTAATAGCTTCTGGTGGCATATAGCGAAGTGGCGCCCACTGCCGCGCCTTCGGCAACCGTCACAGGTGCGCCAAAAATGCCTGCACTGACGCCTACGACGCCTGCTGCGATTGTAGGCAGGTCAAGGACCTGAGGCGCGTTCGCGGCAGTGTCAGCAGCAGAGTTACATTCGGCCTGCCTCGCGGCGGCTTTACTTTTCGCCGTAGCGATGTCGATAACCTGAATAGAGCTTAGGGTGCTGTGTGGTGGCGGAGCAAAGCTCGTTCCGGGTATCACGCCGCATCCGCTCAGTCCGATGGCAGACCAAGCCAGCACGCAACGATAGCGGGAGTGCATTCCTGCCTCCAACCCTAATACCCCGGCAAAAGCTTAGGCGGGAAACAGCTCCCTGTATCTCCCCCTATTTGGGGGGAGAGCGTTGAAAGGCTCGGCCATGCGAGGATAGGCGCCCATTGCATTCGTTGGGGCTAATGCGAACAGGGGATAATCATGAAAGTGCTGCTTCGTCGCGACCAGCGCCAGGGCGTGCTGGGCAAAGTGATATTTACGCTTGAGGTGCGGGCCGATCTGCTGCCTGAAGAGAAAGATGCCATAACCAAATACAAGCTCGGAGACACCGTGCTCTACGAGCGCGACACCCTGATCGACCGCGGTAGCGGTCTTCTCGGCGTCGCGTCACGGCTGGCCTTCAAGGCGATGAACATCAGCGTGGCCGTCAAAGACCTTACGAACGGCAAGAAGATCGAGTGCAAGGACATCATTGAGATGCTGGCGGTCGAGGAACAAATCCGCGAGGCGGCGCATACCTTTGGCCAGGTGCTTAAAGCCGCACGACAGTTTGGCGGCGAAGAGGTCATCGAACTCGCTGCCTGATGTTCGGAAGCTCGAACCTCGGGAATTTGCTTGCCGGCGGAACGCGCAGGCATGAGCTGTCGGAAACCCGTCAAGCCTGGGATGAAGTCCAAGCCCGCTGGCAGGCGTGCCCGTTCGCGCACACCTCGTATTTCGACCTGGTCGTGCCGATGTTAAAGGACGCGGCAGCCGCCGCCGGGCGAGCTCCAGCGGCCCCCATTGTTGGAGCGGCAGGTGTTGCTCTTGAAGCGCTGCTTCGCGGCGAGAATGTGGGCGACCTAGAGGTCAATTGGGAGGTCATCGAAACCGACGCTGCAGAAGCTATCGAGTTTCGCAAACTCATCGGCCGGCGCAGGCGGTGGAGTGCGGATTTCGAGAAGGTGTATGGCGCCTTTCGCCGAATCACTACAGCGGGGATGACGGCATTTTTTGAGGCGCTCCCCGAAAGTTGCTTTGGTGACCTTGCGACGGGACGAGGGGACACTTTCGAAGTCCCCATTCTTGATCTTCTCGATGATCCGGCTTCGATCATCGAACGGCTTGTCATGCTGCCGTACGACGACGAGACCTTTCGGCTCGATATCTTTTACCACCTGCGCGACCTTTGTGCCAGCAACCTACTGGTTGCTTCTGGCTTCCTAAGGAACGATAACATCCACGAGCGGTCAGCGAAGCTTGTCCTGCCGACCAAACAAAAGAACAAAACCGGCGCCGAGCTCTCAGACCTTTATCTGGCCGGTTCTCCGCTCAAGGAACTGCTCGACGTCACGGTGCCCTTCCGCATCCCGGAAACCGGCAGGTTCGAGCATTGCCACATCGTAGGCGGTACGGGCCACGGCAAAACCCAGCTTATGCAGAAGATGATCCATGCCGATCTGATGGCCAGCGTCGAAGACGGGCGATCGGTGGTTGTGATCGATAGTCAGGGTGACCTGATCAACAAGCTCGTACGGCTTGATCTGTTTAGGCCAGATGCGCCCGACACCCTGGCCGACCGCCTGGTAATCATCGACCCTGCCGATGTTGAGTATCCGGCCGCGCTCAATCTCTTCGACGCGCACCAGGAACGGACGGAAGGATATTCGGCCGCAGATCGCGAGCGGGTCCTGAACGGCGTGGTGGAGCTATTCGAGACCTTCTTCGGCGAATTCCTGGGCGCCGAGCTCACCCAGAAGCAAGGGGTAGTCTTCAAATACCTGGCCCGCCTCATGCTGGCCATCCCCAACGCCACAATCCATACACTCATGCAGATCATGGAGGACGGGCGGCCCTTTAAGCCCTACATGGAGCAGCTCGACGGGTCAGCACGCTATTTCTTCGAGACGGAGTTCTTCCATCCAGCTTTCGCGCCCACGAAGAAGCAAGTGCTTCGCCGTCTCTGGGGCGTGCTTTCGACGCCCGCTTTCGAGCGAATGTTCACCCAGCCAAAGAACAAGCTTGACCTCTTTCAAGCAATGAATGAGGGCAAGATCATCCTCATTTCGACTGCGAAGGATTTCCTCAAGCGTGAAGGCAGCCAGCTATTCGGCCGGTTCTTCATCGCCATGCTGACGCAAGCCGCGCTGGAACGGTCCATCCTTCCTGAGCGACTGCGCAGTCCGGTGTTCGTTTATGTTGACGAGGCGCAGGAATATTTCGACGACAATGTCGAGACCATCCTGAGCCAGGCGCGAAAATACATGCTCGGCTTTACTGCCGCTCACCAAACACTGGACCAGCTTTCGCCCCGCCTGCGTTCCGCGATGTTCTCCAACACCTCCATGAAATGCGCGGGTGGCGTATCGGCGAAAGATGCCCGTTCCCTGGCGGATGAGCTGCGGACGACGCCCGAGTTTATCGAGGGCATGCGGCGGCGAGGGCCACGTACCGAGTTTGCAGTGTGGGTAAAGCACCTTACGGGCCAAGCAATTCGCCTTTCCGTGCCGTTAGGTTTCCTGGAAAGCCAACCGACGCTTGAAACTGAAGAATACGAAGAACTCCTGAGCCGAAATCGTACCGCTTATTGTGGCACGCTGGCTGATATCCCCACCTGGACGCCGCCTGTACGAGCGCCTGAAGAGAGCAAAAAGCCACAGCCCGCGCCCGTAGTATCTGTGGAAACGCCCACCAAAAGCGATCCGGTCCTCGCACCTATCAATCTTCCCATTTCGGCGGTTCAGGTTCCGACGACGGTGCCAGCACCCCCGGTGGTCGAGGAGCCACCGGTATCTGCGCGTACGAAGCTGGCAGAGGAGCGCGCTAGTGATTCAGGCAAAGGTGGCCGGGAGCATCGCTACTTGCAAGCCCTGGCCAAGCAACTAGCGGAGCAGGCGGGGCTGCGCGCCACCATTGAAGCACCCCTGCCGGACGGAAACGGGCAGGTGGATATCCTCCTGGAGCGCGATGGGGTCGTGGCAGCCATCGAGGTATCGGTCTCGACGCCGGTATCCTGGGAACAGGCCAATTTGCGCAAGTGCTTGCTCGCGGGTTACCCCAGGATCGCTGTCGTCCTGGCCAAATCCAAGCGCACTCAAGCGAATTATAAAATGAGCCTTTCGCAGGGACTGGCTTC
>JAFAPG010000533.1 GCA_019247235.1 Acidobacteriota bacterium | reverse complement strand
CGCCTGTGGAGTTCTGTCGGCAAAGGCACAGGCAACACAATGGCACATGAGATAGGTCACCAATTTAACCTGCCGGATATGCATTGCGATAGCGCTGGTGCTCCGCCATGCCCCGGAAATGTATCTCACGATCTTTTATACGAATATTATCTACAAACGGCCTTCTCGTACACAGACATTGGTCCACCCCTCCAATGGACCGCAAACGATGCTGCAATTCTTACCCAGAAGCTATTAACAAAATAATATGAGAAGGTCTGAGCACTTGTCACGACTGATGGAAGGACTGTAGTGATGGTCGGCAGGCTTAGCGAGGATAAACACTCATGATCATCTCTGAGAGAAAGGTCAAGAACATCACACCAGCACGTCTAGGTGTGCTGGTTGCGGCGATCGCGGTCATTCTCGGCGGAGGGCCGTTAGTTGCCAGGGCTTACCTGCGCGGTACGATTCCCGCGGTATGGGTTCCTGAGGGAGTTGAACGCAAGGCGAAGACGCCAACGCAATTTCTGGAAACGAAAAGGGACTCAGCCTTTAAAAAAGCGATGGCACTTGCAACTCAATTGGATTCGAGCACCGCTGAGCCTTCGAAGAGGCGATCTAGCTATAGGGAGGCTGTCATGGCTCTTAATCTTGTGGACCTTAAGCTTACAGACTCATTCAACGCAATGGTCGCTGAAAGAGCATGGCCTCTTGAACAGGTCGTGCAGCACGAACATGCGAGACGATTGATAGAGCGGCGAGCACAGTCACTCAACAAAATGGTCATGGCATATTTCACACTGGCAATGTTGGTATTCATGTATTTTGTGCGAGCCTCGGGGAAGACGCCACAGTGGGCCAAGGAAGTCTCGTGGATCGGAGCGGGAGCGGTCTTGGTTGGTTGGGTCCCTCTTTGAGGTGAACGATTGTCTTTTGACAACACCCTACGTCATGAATTCCCGGATTGATGTCATGTCATTCCGTGAGGATGAACGGCACTTTCCGCCAGCTGCACGTCGAGAACGTTGGAGCGAGGACATCGTCAACCGCTGCACAGTAGTCGCAGATAGCGCCGCTCGCTCGAAGCGTTGGCCGAAGGTGCGCTCTGTCGCGGCCCAACAACCTTGATAATTGGTGGTGCTAATCGTGGTCTTGTCCGTTTCGTAGCACTTATTCAGAATCTAAACGACATCACTTTTATGCAATTGTAACCGCGACCGATCACAGCTGAGCACAACTTCGCCATAAAAGGCGGGCCGTTGCCGCCGAACGATCCTAGGAGTTTTTGATTTTCTCTAAGAGCTCCTGGAATCCGCAAGAGGCGCGGGTAGGGGGCGATAGCGGCGACGTTTGTCTCAATACAACCGAAAACTTACCTCCACGTTGACATGCATAGCTACGCGGATTCCGCCCTTTTTCCCCGGCTCAAACCGCCATTTGTGTAAGGCTTCGATAGCCTTCTCATCAAGTCCCATCCCTAACGAACGCACGACGTGAATGTCGCGTGGGCGTCCCTCCAGGTCCACGATCAACGAGAGAACGACGGTTCCCTGCTGTTTGGTGATTCGAGCTTCTTCTGAATATTCAGGGTCGGGACTATAAATCGCGCGCGGGGCGATCACTGAAGTGGAGAAAGTCTCACCACCGAAGCCACCATCTCGTCCCGGTCCCACCCCGGGTCCAATCCCAATGCCTAATCCAGTTCCCGACCCGGTACCCATCGCTCCGCCTGAGCCGGCTCCATTCGATGGCACGGAGCCGGCGGCCACAATGAGATCGCCAAGCTGCTCGGACTCCGGCAGCTTTACATCCGGGGGGCCGATCACTGTGGACGCTACGGGTAGTCGAGGAGCGTGATTTTCAACGAGGACAGGGGGTGAAAGCTGCTGATCGCTGAATTTCGGGGGAGTTCCGCCACTTACGGGAATTGCGATGTGCCGGCCCGATCCGCCTCCCCCACGGTCAAATGCCAAAAAAGTGACGGACGGAACCGAGTGGAGGTTTTTTGTGATGGGAGCCGTGAACACCCAGATCCCCGATGCGATCAGGGCGATCAGTAACGTGTGGGAGAGGAAAGAAAAAACAAAACTGCGATGATCAACGGGAAAGACTCGAAAATCTTTACCGGTCAGCGTGGGAAGCAATTCAGCAAACACGCTACCGCCCAGGAGATGATCCCACCGATGGCCACCGTTCCCGTGCCCCCCCTTGCCGTACCAGCCGTTCGCGGCTTCTAGGGACTCCCTGCGACTAGCGCCATCAGCCTCTGCTTTTAAGTTTTCTTCGAGTTCGTGGCGAAACGACGTGCGTGGCGTCGCCATCAAGTCCTCGGCGATTGCTAGCAACGCGTTCCCTATCTGTTGAGGCCGAGTATCTCGCGCCCCCAACAGGCGTTCAATTTGCTGATCGAGCTCGTCTGCCAAACTGTGCCGGTTCATGTTCTAGTTCCCTAGCTTATCGCGTAGATTTTCAAGCGCACGCATCTGAAGCTGCTTGATCGCACCCTGGCTGCGTCCCATCTCCTGAGCGATTTCTCGAATACTGCGTTGCTCAAAGAATTGGCGAACGATTACTTTGCGCTGGTCGGGGAGAAGCGCCTCTACCAACTGGCTGAGCACTAGCCTGCGCTCAATTGTCGACACATTTTCGGGGTCCCGATCTTCTGGGAGAGGCTCGGGGTTCTTCCCATTCTTGTGCCAATGCGCGGCCAGCACATTGCTGGCAATTCCGTAGAGCCAGGCGATAAAGGGCGCCCCTTGCCATTTGAATGATCGCAGTGAGGCCAGCGCGTGGTGGAAAACCTCTGCGGTCAAGTCTTCTGATGCCTCGCGATTGCCAACTCGCCGGGCAAAGAACGCATAGATCCGATAAAAGTTCCTTCGATACAATTCGGCGAAGCGGGCGGGCTCGCTTTGCGCCGCTGCGATCAGGAGCCGCTCCTCCTCACCTCGCTCTAGAGTATTCAAGTCACTCACCGTCGAACCGATTCCTCTTAGTTAATGGGCCTGAAGGAGGCAAAAGTTACTCCCCACACGACAATTTTTGAGATGCGGGGAAATGCCGTTGGGTGTTGGGCCGGGAGGCCAATCGTCCTTGGGCGGATTGTCATTCCTGTTTATCGCGGACCATCCAGCAATGAGAAATGGCTCCCCCGCATCGCGCTGCGCCACTCCCATCGCCAGCCCCCCTCACCCCACATTCGACCCATATCGCTACCGATGGCTGCTGCGACTTTGTCATATTCCGCATCCGACCGCCCGGCATTCACAACTCGGCGTCGCGAGCTATGGCGTCGGATTTAGCAATACGTTGAAAGGAGAACGGCTTGGTTGATCAGAGGCGAATTCGCCGGTGAAGTTGCGCGACATCGTCCAACAGACGGTGACCTATGGGCGGCTACCCGGAACTAGCACCTCAGCAACTTTCACGCTATCCGGATCCGTGTTGACCTCCCGACGATCTAAGTAATGATCTTTGGCGGTTCAACGCCGGGCGGACATCAGACATCCACTACTGATTCCGCGTCGACGCAGCGGCACACCTGGACAATTAGGTGACCATCTGTTCGAGTGAAGGTAAGCAATGGATATGGTCGACGCCAGACGCCAGACTGAAACGGCTCGGGGGGACGGTACGATTCCGTCCCCGACCACCACTCTTTCAAGCCTTTAGAAATCCCAATTTGCCTGCTTCATTCTGGGTGCAACCGATAATCACACGTCATGCTTACATCATCTGTGAGCTCGCGGATTTCGTTCTCGGCCAGCGCATAAGCGTCAAGCGTCGGAATAGGGTTACGGTGTCGAATAAGCTCCTCAACTAGTCTCAAGTCGCGCATT
>JAFAPG010000020.1 GCA_019247235.1 Acidobacteriota bacterium | reverse complement strand
TGTTGTATTTCGAGCCCAGATACTGAATCACAGAATTGGCACGGCGCTCACTGAGCCCATAGTTGTAGTCAGCTGGGCCCACCGAGTCGCATCCGCCTTCCACGGTAATGATGTATCCCTTGGTGTTGGGAACGGTGGAGGCCAGTTTATCCAGTTCTTCTTTGGCTTGCTTGGTCAAAAAATCCTTGTCAAACCCAAAGTGGACGGCAGTCTCACTCACGGTGCGATAGTTATCAAGATTTGCGACCGCGTTCGAGAGGACGTCGACTCGGTGCACGGCGTTGTCAGCCAACTGCTGTGCCTGCGTGGCCTGTTGGCCAGCCGCTTGCGCCTTCTGGTCGGCGGCAGCAGCTGATTGCATCACTTGCTGGAGGCCGGCCTGGGCGCGAGCATCGACGTCTTTAATAGACTTCGAGTTTTGTGCAGTGAGATCATCAAGTTCGTTGGTTTTGTTGATCAGAGGCGTGGTCTGTTGGCGAACATAATTCTTGCTGGAGCAACCGACCGACGCCACCATGGTTGCGGCCAGCGTAACGACTAAAGAAGCGCGATTCATCTTTGGAGGACTCCTTCCTCGCGTGCGATTTTAAAACCTGGGCAACAGGAGTTGAAAATTCTGTTCCCTGGGACGACCGGTTCCACAAAACCTGGTGTCATGCCGCCGCTTTGCGGTGGCTTACTCAGCCACTCTCGAACTGTGCACGGGGCATGCCAACCTAAGATCTTCGCTGGTTGATCGCTAAACGACTAAATACACAGGGTTTAGATGTGACCATGGAAGAAAACGGATGCATCCTAGGGACGAAAGTTGAGGAAAATTTATATAGCGAGTGAGCATTTCCACAATTGCCGGAGGCGAGGCGGCAAACTTCAGGTGGGCTGAGCTGCTCGAAAGACGGAGCTGCGCCTGAGCTGAGCGGTCCTCGATAGAATAGAACTACTAAGCTGGCCCGGTCGCAATGGATATTCCCGAAAAGATACGTTCTATCCCGGCTTCACCCGGCGTGTACCTGTATAAGAACGCCTCTGGCGAGGTGATCTATGTGGGCAAGGCCAAAAGCTTGCGTCATCGCGTGGGTTCCTACTTTCATGGGGGGCATCCGGTCGATGCCAAGACCGGCACGCTCATCCGGGAAGCTGTTGATGTTGACTATATCGTGGTGGCCAATAATAAGGAGGCGCTGGCCCTAGAGAACCACCTGATTAAGCAGAAAAAGCCCCGCTTTAATATTCTGCTGCGCGATGACAAGACCTATCCTTATGTAAAACTGACTCTCGGCGAAAGCCACCCCCGCGTATATGTGACGCGCCGTTTACGCAGGGATGGTAGTGCATATTACGGCCCTTATTTTCCTGCCAATCTGGCCTACCGCCTCGTCGACCTGATCCACCGCAATTTCCTTGTGCCGTCTTGCACGGTCGACCTGAGTCGATATCATCCTCGCGCTTGCCTGCAGTTCTACATTGGACGTTGTCTTGGACCTTGTGTCGAGGGTTTGAGCACTCCTGAGGCTTACCAGGAAGCTGTCCGAGACGTGAAGTTATTTCTCGAAGGCCGGACCGGCGACTTGTCGAAATCGCTACGCCAGCGCATGACCCGAGCAGCTGAAGCCGAACAGTTTGAACGCGCCGCCAAGTACCGAGACCTGATTTCTACGGTGGAGCAGGTGCAGGAAAAACAGCGAATTGCGGCTGCTGAAGGCGATGATGCCGACGTCTTCGGCTACCACTACGAGAACGGAATGTTGGCGGTGAACCTGTTCCACATGCGCGGAGGACGGGTACTCGATCGCCGGGAATTCTTTTGGGAAGATCTGCCCGAGTTCACCGCCGACGTGAGTGAATTCGCTCAAGCGATCGATGAGAGAAGCGACAATCAAATTCCAGCCGATACTGGTCGGGCGAGGAGCGCGGCCTCAGCTGACGCTCGGCCGGGCAATGGGCATCTCTTCCGGGAGCACAAAGTGAGTCGCAGCTTTGATCCAGAGGAGTTTTTCTCGGCTCTTCTCAAACAGGCCTACATTGGCCAGCCATATGTTCCCGACAATATCTACGTGCCCGTCGACTTTGAAGATCGCCAGATGCTTGAAGAGTTGTTGTCGGAACAGTTAGCCGGCGAGCGTCCGAACTGCAAGCGAGTGCATATTCAGATTCCGCGGCGCGGGGAAAAGCGATCACTGATCGACCTTGCCGCGAACAATGCCAAACAGCTTTACGACCAGCGTTTCCGGATCATGAAACCGAACGCCAGAGCCATCCAAGAAGCCTTGCAAGAGGTTCTGTCGCTGGCTGAGCTACCCCGCCGCATTGAATGTTTTGACATTTCCCACATCCAAGGAGCGGAAACCGTCGCCTCCATGGTGGTGTGGGAGGATGGGGGCATGAAGAAGTCGGATTATCGGAAATTCATTATCCGCACGGTCGAAGGAGTAGATGATTTCGCGGCTATGCGCGAGGTAGTTGCGCGACGCTACAAACGAGTCCAGGAAGAGGAAAAACAACTACCCAGCCTAATTTTGATCGATGGAGGCATCGGCCAGCTGCATGCTGGAGCCGATGCGCTGGCGTCGCTTGAAATCATCAATCAGCCGCTGGCCTCTATCGCCAAGCGTGAAGAACTTATTTACGTTTATGGTCAAGAGGCCGATCCCATAGCGCTCGATCATCACTCCCCGGTATTGCACCTGGTGCAGCTTATTCGTGATGAGGCTCACCGTTTTGCTGTGACCTTCCATCGCAAACGTCGGCAAATTCGCGATCGCTCGACCGAGCTGCGGGAAATTCCTGGGGTGGGAGAGCGCACCACGCGCAGGCTCCTCGAGCACTTTGGCAGTCTTGAGGCAGTCAAACAAGCCGATGTCGCTGCATTGTCGGCCGTGGTCACAAAATCCCTGGCCGAGGTGATCCTCCATCATTTTCACAAATAGTGAGTCAGCGCCACCGGAAGGGACTTTGCTTCACCCTTGACTTCCTGGATAGCGGCCTGAGGTATTGCCAACGTACAATTCAGATTCCCTCTACGCTGGTCGCATCGATGGGGCTCGATCATCTGGATCTCGGAATCATTGCCGCATATCTAGTCGGCATCACGCTGTTTGGGTTACGCTTTCGCAAGAGCCAGCGAACTCTGCGGGACTACTTTCTTGCCGGACGGGACATTCCTTGGTGGGCTATTGCTCTATCCATCGTGGCTGCCGAAACCAGCACCTTGACCATCATCAGCATCCCCGGACTAGCCTATGACAGCAATCTGACATTCCTGCAAATTGTCATGGGATATCTAATTGGGCGCGCCATCATTAGCCTTGCACTCCTACCCCATTATTTTCGCAAAGACCTCTACACGGCGTATGAGCTGATCGAACGTCGCTTCGGGCCAGGGTTGCGGCGACTCACCTCGGGGCTATTTCTGCTCACGCGGGCGGCGGCCGAAGGCGTGCGCGTGTACGCGATTTCGATCGTGGTCTCGATCGCGCTGGGCACGGGAGCAGTTGCTTCGATCGCCATTATGACGGCTATGACTTTGATTTATACCTTCGAAGGCGGACTAGCGGCGGTCATTTGGACCGATGTTATCCAAACCTTCATCTACATAGGCGGAACGCTGATCGGCGCAGCTGCCCTGGTTCACTACGTACCGGGTGGGTGGACTCACATAGACCAAGTGGCCATGGCCCATGATAAATGGCGGGTGTTTGATTTCACCTTTACCTTCTGGAAGCCGTATACCTTCTGGGCCGGCTTGATCTTTGGAGCCTCATTTGTGACCGCCAGTCATGGAACCGATCAGCTCATCGTGCAACGGCTCTTGGCGGCGCGCAATCTTCGCCAATCTATCGCCGCTCTGCTTTCGAGCGGACTAGTAATTTTTTTTCAGTTTGCCTTGTTCCTGGTCGTGGGCGTGATGTTGTTTGCCTATTACCTCCTGCCAACAGCACACTTCGGCACCCCCGACCGAATCTACCCCCAGTTCATTGTGACCCGAATGCCGCACGGCATCTCGGGCTTGCTGGTTGCGGCAATTCTAGCGGCAGCTATGTCAAATCTGAGCGCCGCCTTGAATGCGCTTTCCTCGAGCACCATGTTAGATTTTTATCTCCCCCTGCGCCCAGAAACAAGCGAAGCGGCACGGATGCGTCTTTCCCGGCTAAGCACGGTCCTTTGGGCGGTGGTGCTGTTTCTATTGGCCATTCTGTGCCTACATCGGGTGGCCAGAGTGGTCGAGGTTGGACTTCAGATCGCGTCCATTTGTTATGGAGCGCTGCTGGGCGTGTTTCTGCTGGGGGTGCTCACCCGCCGTACTACTCAGATGGGCGCCGTTGCGGGAATGATTTTGGCGCTAGCAGCAGAAATTTACCTTTGGAAGTTCACCGTCGTGCCCTGGACATGGTATGTGGCCATCGGTACTGTCGTGGCAGGTGTGACCGGGTATCTGCTCAGTTGGTTCTCGCCGGCGCGTTCCACCGCTAAAGCCTGAGGCCCGGAGAGGTCTGGGTGTTCTCGGGTCGGTGTCGCCTGCGGGAGAAGAAGCCCTCGCCCGGAAATCACGCTAACATATACTCGGAACTGCATGGCTAGGACTTCGGTCTCTCGGCCCTCCACGCTTCTCCGCGAATTAGGCGCCAGCCATGCGGTATCGATCGTCGTTGGCGTGGTCATCGGCAGCGGCATTTTTCTTGTGCCCGCGGAGATGATGCAGGCTGCGGGATCGGTGCGGTTGGTATTTCTCGCCTGGATCGTAGGCGGCGTGCTTTCTTTTTTTGGCGCCATAACGTACGCGGAACTGGGGGCGATGAAGCCCGAGGCCGGTGGTGAGTACGTTTACATTCGCGACGCCTATGGCGCCTTACCAGGTTTTCTGTGCGGATGGACCTGGACAGTGGTGGTAAAGCCGTCTTCGCTGGCGGCAATTTCGACGGGAATGGTTCGCATCCTCTCGAATTTCTCCGCCCTGCGGTGGCTGGCCACGCCCGTTGGCAACTTGCCGCTGGCGTGGGGA
>JAFAPG010000776.1 GCA_019247235.1 Acidobacteriota bacterium | reverse complement strand
CCCTGGGAATAGGGTGGCCCTTGAGGACAGCCCGCTTGCTGCGGAGGACAGTTGCCGGATCCCGACACGATGAGGATCTTGCCCGTGTGCAGGAGTGCCGCGTGCACGGGATTAATGGGCATGGTTTGGGGCAGAGTAACCCACAATCCGCTCGGACGAGCGCTGTAGCTTGACGAAGGACCTGAATTCGTGACCGGGGCTGTTACTCCCCCTCCCCCGCTGGCTACGCTTCCCCCCCCGCAATCAAGCAAAGGAATCGAAGCCAAGACAAACAACAGCACCATTGCGAACCGTTTCATTGCACTCCCCTTTATCGCGCCGCCTCTGTTGAGTCCCACCTAAAGCTGTCTCGCCGCCCGCTCCCACCCTGTGCTTTTGTGTGCCCCTTCACGGCGCAGGTCTGATCATTAGTTCGCGCGCATCGAGCGAGATGGTGTAGACGCCCGATTTGCTCGCATGTAACTCGCGTTTCCCCTGGTAGATTCGAGGCCGCGACTTCGAGTGCGCGGCTAAAATTCTGGCTCGAAGAAGGACGCCAGAAGGAAACGGCACCGGTAGTTCCCACACCCACTTCTCTCCTCCGCTTTCAACTTCGGTTTTCGCTGTCTCCAAGATTTTTTGGCCACGCAAATACGCTCCCACCGTGCCCATGGGAGCTATCCATAGGCCGTTCGCTTCTTTGCTCCTCAGATAATCCAAGAAAGAAAGGAACACTGGGGTAGGAATAGGATCAAAACCAGTGGATGGATCGCCAATACCGTGAATCTGCACGATAGTCCAGGCGTGCATAGCCAAAGCTTTATCAATCCAGTCTTTGTAGACGGCAACATCGGTGTCGGTGTTGGTGGCCTGACTGGGCAGGTTGTACCAGTCGGGCAAATCTTCGGCGCTGATATAGGGTGAATCGCTACTTCCCTGCCATCCCCGGGCGAGAAAGTCATAGCGTTGTACCCAGAACGACAGCCCTGGAGAGAGTTCGCTATACGGATATGCGAAGATGATTGTGTTCGCGTGAAAATTGCTATCCAAGAAGGCTTTGGCGTCCTCTACCTGCAGTTCTTCGCTGGCCTGGGTAAGCGCAGAGACGTGCTCGTGGGTCAGGGAATGATTGCCGATTTCATGACCTTCGGCTTGCGCCTCTCTCCAACCATCCAGCCGGGTTAATTTTGAGATGATGACAAAAAAAGTGGCATGCAGGTGGCGTTTGTTCAGTTCGGGGACAGCGACGTCTAGGTGCACCGGCCGAGAATCGTCAAAAGTTAATGACACGGCTGCGGCATGTTCATCCCAAGGCAGCACGCGGATTGCGGGCCCCTGAGCGAAGCACGCCCTGGTCAATGAACCGCATACGAAGATGATTTGAACAATCCTGCGCATATTTTCGAGGGGAGTGGGGATCAATAGTGCAAGCGCCGTACCAATAACTGGGGCAGGGCACGCGTGCCAGGTACGGTTACTCCATTGAGCAGCGAGGTGAGTGCAAATCCAGCTGCAAGCGACACTTATTCGCGCCGGGAGATTCACCTATGGTTGTGGGAGCTGAGCGCATGCGATTACTGAGATAGTTACTGAGTAGTACGGTAGTAACCAACCCTGAGCTGCACCTGGGAAGGCGACTTCCTATGGCAAGGGAAAAACTATTTCCCGAATGGAAGGCAAATCGTGCAGAGGCCAGCGTTGCCTAGCTGTGTCGATCACCTCGGGCGGCGCCCGCCGCTTGAGCTCCACTGGGGAATACGCAATGAGAAGCGCAGGCTTTGTGACAACACGGGCCAGGAGTGATTTCTTACGGCAAAGAACGTATTCTAGCGAACAACGAAGATCTGCATCACAGCTTTTCCACCCGCAAACAGGTCACCGTTAGGATCGATGTTGGGGTCGCTTCAGTTGGCAGGGTTGTTTTGCGGCTCGCTGCGTCGACCTGTGACCGAACTCCCGCACCTGTGCCGTCGAAGCCCCATGGAAGGCGATAATAAAAGGGGATCACTTGCGAGCGATCGAATCCTCCTGCGGATTCAAGCTGTGGGTGAGGTATGGAAAGAAGGGCGTGATCTCAAAAGGCATCTTCTCTCGCGCTGAAAGCAGATTCAACGGTTTGGGTTTCATGAGGCTCAGCTGATTGCTCCATGCATCGACTTTGATGCGGCTGCCCAGAGGGAGCGCCGCGATTTGCTCGATATGATTCATCTCGAGTTGCGGCGCGCTTTCGGTCAAAGCAGACATGCGCAGCTTCTTACTATCGGCCATTGCGTTGCCTAAATGTGGTCGAATCAAACAGGTGAGCACCGGTGCACGAGCTTCGAGTGCTTTAAGAAATAAACCAGCACTGCCCAATTTGTCCTTGTAGGGTGAATTGGCAAGCAGTTCGAGAGCTTTGCGATCGGCCGCCTGCTCGTCGATTGGATTGCGTCCGAAGTCCATCTTTTCGAAAGTGCTCTGATCCGGGAAAAAGAAGCGATCGATAAAAGCAAACTTGGTGTTGGTCGGGTGACCGAGCGCGATGTGCGCGAGTTCGTGGGCCAATACCATAGCCAGCGAGGCTTCATCCGGCAGGACATCGAGTAACCCGCGACTCACCACAATAGTGTGCCCGATCGTGAACGACTCGAGCGGTGTGGTCAGTAGCACTCGGCAGCGCACGTCCGGGCTGATCACCAGATGATTGCCAACGCTTAAATTGTTCACCAGGGTTTCAAGAATTTTGTCGACCTCGCTGGCGGGCGCGATCAGGCCGACTTTTTGCAAATGCTCGATGGCATTGTCTTCCGCCAGTCGCTCCCACATTCTCTCGGCTTCGAGAGGTCCGCTATCCTCAGCCGCTGCACTTTGGTCTCGTGCAGACTCGACTTGGATGTTCACCAGCTCTTGCGTATGTCTTAGCGGGTCGATCTCGTACCCCCACAGTCGCGTTTGCGCCTTGACATTCAGCCGAATGCCAGAGGAATGTTGGTTATCAGACTCTTCGATGTAGACGTAGGTGGGCAGCCAGACACCTGACTGCAGGTTTGACCTCCAGCTATCAAAGTGCAGGTAGTGCGAATAACGAGAACGGGGGGTGTAGGTTCCATTGAAACGAACGATGTTGAAGTCGCGGTCTTCGACCCAAATTCGCCCCGTGAACAGTCCTTTGGGGGATGATTCTTTGGGTTGTAGGTCAACAACCAGACAGTGTATGTCTCCCAGAAACTCGTGCCGCACCATCTTGAACTCGTAATTCGACCTCTGAAAGTCCCAATCCAGCACGATCATCTGGACGAAGCCACGTGCCATGAACTTGTGCGAGAGAATGCCAGAAAAAGGATTCAAGAAATGGCCGCGCCGCGAACCCGAACGTTGGCCGTTAAATAATTCGCTATCTGGGCCGTCGCTCATATCAAGACGGCCGAGAAAATACTGATCGTTGATAGGAGCGAGGTTGTGATCCTTATCCTCGCGTAAGTTCTGAATGTAGGTCTCGGCCAGAGGGTGCATACGTTTCATTGCCGTCACAAATTTCCGCTCGGCCTCGACAATCTTGTCGATGTTCTCGCCGAAGCTCACCGGAGCCAGGCTCTGAAATGAGGCATGCCGGGTGGCTTCGAAATTGCCGTAGATGGTCACACTTATCTCATCCTCTTCCAGAGGGCGATTGGAGAGCCCTGTGGTTACGAGAAAGTTGGCGCTCGTTGCACCTACGGGCACGACCACCTCGGCCGGAACCCTGGCTGCTTCTGGCGGATCAACCGCCAACGAGACGCGAATCTCGAAGGGAGCTGGCATGTTCAGTGTTACCAGGCCCGCGACTGAGTTTCCCGCCACTACACTTTGGGCATTGAACGAGATCGATGAAAGTGCCGGAGTCTCAGCAAGACCGAATGCGGCAAAAAACAAGCATGCCAATATTGAGAATACGAATGCTCTCAAGCGACACATGAATTTTTCCTTAAAACCAAGCGATTCCCTTTCGCCTGCACGCTCGCTTATCGACACAGCGCCACAATGACCACGCAGACCAACACCGTGCGAGCGACAAAGGGCAGCCTGGCCAGCAGGTGAATCATCCCAGAGACACTTCCAAAGCCTAAATAAGGCACTTCTATCTCCCTAAACTCCTACCCAGAAGATTCCAACTGTATGAAACGTTTAGGAACAACGTGAGTCCTCCAGCGGATCCGCCGGAATAGAACCGGTGCTCCTCGAGATAGGCGGCCCCCAGCTCAGAATAAGTATCACCCTGAGCAAACACCGCCTTGACGCCCGTCCCCATCACTGCCTTGTTGTTCCAATCAAAATGTTTGCTATCACGTGCCAGAGTCACTTCGCCATATGGAACCAGGGTGGCTTTTGAAAATCTCTTGGCCACGATTCCCTGAGAGATGTGGCTCCAAGCAAGGACGTTTCCATTCTCCACGGGAGAGATATTCCCCAGCACCACCCAGGAGGACCCGGGGAAACGGTTGCTCTTGTGAGATACCTCCTGCCAGCCAAACCACGCCTGGGTGTAAACGATCAATCCCGAACCGGTTGCGCTTTTGAATCGATCTTCGTAGGAGTACGCTGATCCCACGCTCACAACGCCGGAACGAAATACCCGGTTCAGCTTAACTCCGATTCGCGGCTCAATCTTGTCATTCCAGGGATAGCCTTTGCTATCGAGAACCAGACCGAGAGAGGCATAGGGAGTAACCGTGGTCGAACCAGAGTTGCTTGCAAACACGGTTGCGCCTTGCTCCACGTATGATTCACTGTAGCCATTGTTATGCTCGATTGGGCTAAAGTTGCCCATCGTGCTCCAGGCCAGGCCGGGCAGGGCCATACCGTCAAAGATGGTGCCCTCTACGGCAGGAGCTGCGCTGGGCTGCGCTGCCAGCGGACTGGCCAGCGCCAGAATGACGAGCAGCCATGATAAAAATCTCAATTTCACGCTTGGCCTTTTTCCCTTAATATCGTTTGACCCCAAACCACCCTTTTTCCTGCTTTCCTCGGACCATGGTTTTCCAAAAGCTATAAAGGAATACCGAACAATCGATGAAACGCAGCAGTTCATATAAAGGGAGCGCGACGAGCACGTCGGTCCGCCGCTCGCGCAATGCGCAACCACAAGCAAGCATTACCAAGACCAGAAAATCCATGCCCAGTGAGCAGAGTGCAATCTGCGGATGCATGAGCAGGAGAGCAGGGAGAAACAAATACAATGCGGAGAAGATTAGGCCTTCGCCGGCAAGGAGCTTAAACTCCCAATCAATCCTGGCCAGGCCGCTAGTCATCGCGTATTTTCGTCCGACTTGCCAGGTGCCGGTATCCCAACGATAAATTTGCTTAATGTAATCGCGGATGGTGCGCGGATCTTGGGTGGAAACCACTGCACCTCTTTCGTACACGATGTGACCCAACTTCTTACGATGAATTTGAATCGTGCAATCCATATCTTCGACGATGGTGTCTGTGTTCCAGTCGAGCTTACCGAATACATCAGCACGAAAACTTGAGGCGCAGCCAGGCGTGACCGTGATAACTCTCATATTGCTTTGCCCGCATTTATAAATCGCATGCGATATCCAGTAGGCGAGGCAGCGATACGCAGTCAACCAGTTATGCGGGGTGCTTTTAGCACGGCCACATACGGCGGCAACTCTCGGGTTATTGAAGGCCCGCTTCACCACATCAAAGTAGTTCTTGCAAACCTCGGTATCAGCATCCATCAAAGAGATATAGTCATAGCGGGTGGTGAGACCGAACTCTTGGGCACCGCGACTCAAGGCGAGAGCCTTGCTCAGGTTCTTCTGGTTGCGCAGCACATGAACCCCAAAGGAGCGGGCAATTTCTCCGGTTCCATCGCTTGAACCATCATCAACCACGTAGATGTCGTTCACGTCGAGACCCGCGTGGATGATGCTCTTTAGCGTCTTGCTGATTCCCAGGCGCTCGTCCTTGGCGGGTATGAGCACACAAAGCCGCTTCATAATCCACCCCCGAGGGGTGAGTAGGGTGAATGAAAGGCCACAATTGCGCGCACCGAGTGTTCGAGCGGTTGGGCCGTAAAGATAGACTTTGAGCTACGACGTGCGATCGCTGTCAGCCCATCCAAGAGGGGCGCCGCCGTCCCTGGCAAGACCATCGCAGAATAAGCATGTCGCGCGCGGTCGACTCCTCCGAAATACACGAATCTTAAGTGAGTAGCCTCTGCCATGTTCAATAGGGGGGAGTAGCCGTGCGCTTCGTCAAAGTGCACGCTGGTTACCATCGAACACGAAAGGTGTTGGTGGGAGCGGATTGCGAGTGGCCGGTTGCGGGTAATTGGGCCGGAAGTGCTGGATTTAAGAGCGGGTTATGCGACTATCCATTCCGCTGAACACTCGATTCTATCGGCTTATATCCCTAGCTCGTAAGTCATCTTGTCTACATTCACCTCGGTAACTCAGGCGTGGTTACCA
>JAFAPG010000774.1 GCA_019247235.1 Acidobacteriota bacterium | reverse complement strand
GGCCTGGTGATATCCCAGTGTTGTCATACAGCAGGCCAGAACTGCGAATACAACGATGGCCATGGCACATGAAAACACATTTAGTTCAGCAGTAGTGATCAACTTGGTGGTTCTTGGCCCTTTGAAACGCATCTTCTGGGATTAGACTCCTGTGCACAGTCCATTGTTTCACCTCGCATTCCAGGGAAATACGTGCCAGAGGTAACCACAAAAGGGGATCTGCCATAGTCAGGCGATAGGGCGCAAATATCCCACACCACGTGATGTTCAAGGCCATCAGGCAAAGGAACGCTAAGCTGCGCCGACGCGCTGGATGGGTTTCTCGAAATCGGACCAGTTCAGTGGCGGGACCTCATCAGCATTTCCATTTCGATTAAAAGCCATGCGCTTCGCGGTGATGCAGATCGCCTCCAAGTCGGCCGGAGCTGAGAGTCATCGGTGGAATTCGGGGTCCGCGGCTGTGGTTCCTGGCAGCAGTCTGGGCACTCTTTACGCTCGTATTTGCAATGAGCGTAGCAGTTCAGTCCGGCCAACTCTTGGTAAGCAGTTAACACCGCTAGCCCCGTGGCGATGCTCGATGACCGCTATCGAGATGTTTGTGCGCCGGGATAAACCGGCATGAAGTAGAGGATGAAAGAGCCTTACAAGAAAGGAGTAGCGATCCACTTGGCCTCGAGTCTTGCACTGCTACCGTGAGGGACGCAGTGAGGCGTAGACAGAGGATAGGTGGGCTGGGTATCCAGCTTCGAAAAGATAATCCCGGGCGCCAACCTTCTAAACATGCGCGGTTGGCAACACGATCAGGGGCGTTAGCGCGAGTCCCTGCTCGGTCCGGCGTAGTCGTAGACCCCAGACACACCTATAGACTTCATGCACGAGAACCGGGAGACCTCGGAGGCACCTGCCATCAAACCAGACAGCAGGTCGGCGGACGAAGGCGATAGCCGCACGGCCCGCGCGAACGCTCCCGAGGAGTCACACAGCGGCATAGTACCTATGAACTATTCGAACAACGACAAGACATCGTTCGCGGAGAGTGGGGAGGGAAGGCCGCTGATCAAGGAGAACGCCGGTCAACCTAGCACGTACCCGACGCAGAGCGGGGATCGCGTGTCACAAGGGCTGGCGGGCGTGCGGAGAGCAGCAAAGGAAAATAAGGAGATGAGGTTCACGGCCTTGCTCCACCATCTGACCACCGAGCTCCTAAGGGAGAGCTTTTACTCGCTAAAGAGGAAAGCCGCACCCGGAGTGGACGGGGTTACGTGGCACGAGTATGAATCCGGGATTGAGGATCGATTGATCGATCTTCACGGCCGGGTCCATCGTGGAGCGTACCGAGCGTTGCCATCGAGAAGGGTGTACATCGAGAAAGAAGATGGACGGCAGCGTCCACTTGGGGTTGCCGCACTGGAAGACAAGATCGTCCAGTATGCCGTGGCCACCATCCTCAACCAGATATACGAAGAGGATTTTCTCGGATTCTCCTATGGCTTTCGTCCGGGGCGCAGCCAGCATGATGCGCTGGATGCGCTGTCGTACGCGCTTCTGAAGAAGAAGGTGAACTACATCTTGGACGCGGACATCCGTGGCTTTTTCGACAACCTCGATAAGAGCTGGATGATCCGCTTCGTGGAGCATCGCGTCGCCGATCCACGCATTCTGCGGCTGATTAAGAAATGGCTGAAAGCCGGAGTAATGGAGGAAGGCAAATGGTCGGAGCCGAAGACGGGTAGTCCGCAGGGATCGGTGATCTCACCGCTCCTCGCGAACATCTACCTGCACTATGCTTTCGATCTCTGGGTGAACGTCTGGCGCCAGAAGTGGGCGCACGGCGAAGTGGTGGTCATCCGATACGCGGACGACACCATTGTGGGATTCCAGCATCAGGCGGATGCAGATCGTTTCCTGGAGAACTTACGCGAGCGATTGGCTAAGTTTGGACTGGAGTTACACCCGGATAAGACGCGCCGGATCGAATTCGGGCGATACGCCGAAGAGAACCGGAAACGGAGGGGAGAAGGTAAGCCAGAAACGTTTGATTTTCTGGGCTTCACGCATATCAGCGGGAAGAACAGTCTTGGACGGTTTGCAGTTCGGCGCAAGACGATTCGCAAACGCATGCGGGGAAAACTCCGGCGCATCAAGCTGGCGCTCCGTAAACGAATGCATGATCCCTTGTCCCAAACCGGCCAGTGGCTCAAATCAGTCGCGCAAGGCTACTTCAACTACTACGCGGTCCCAGGAAACACCGCTAGCCTATCCCTGTTCCGGCACCGGCTACTCGTGCTCTGGTGGCATAGTGTTCGCCGCCGGACGCAGAAGCGCCGGATCTCCTGGACACGGATGCTTCCATTGGCTAAGCGTTGGCTTCCTGCACCGCACGTGCGCCATCCTTATCCCGATGCCCGTTTCGCCGCTACTCATCCAAGATAAGAACCGGATGCGCTAATGAGCGCCCGTCCGGATCTGTGCGGGGGGTACCGCGTAAGTGGTATCCCTACCGCGATCGTCAAAGCTACGATAGCGTGAGTCGTTCCAGGTGGCCACCACAGAGGAAATCAACCCTCCCCCCTCTCACTATCGTCCCATGCTTTGATGTTGTCTGGGAGCGCAGCCAGCGCTTCCTCGGTTCCCTCAACGTTCCAGATGTGCACACAACACCCGCACCCCTCATTTTCGGACCTGTATGTGAGGCTCGTCGTCCATGTTGCAAACCATGCTTCGAAGGCAGCAACGTCTTCGGGATCATTAACATCGACGATGATTGTGGCTCGCGGCATGCGGAAAACAGTAGCACGACAGGAGGGCAGCTAACGATACTTCGTTCACCGGAGTAGATCAGGATACCGTTTCAGGTATTCACGATTTTCTCTTTCGCAAATATCCGCCGGTTCAAGGTCGCTGGCTATCGCCCGATCCAGCAGGTCTGACCGTTGTCGACCCGATGAACCCGCAGACCTGGAATCGCTATGCCTACGTGAACAACAATCCCCTCGCTATGATTGACCCATTGGGGCTGGACAGTGGCAACCCTTGCGACGATCCATGGTATGCGGAGACCCATGCAGAGTGCCCGGCCCCACCATGCGCGGCTTTTGGAACCGAAGGCTGCATCCCCTTCCCACCGGGCTACCCAGGTAGCGGTGGTGGGGGCGGGGGAGGGAGTCCCACCGCTCCCTCATCATCGAACGGAGGTCCTACCCTCAGTGAGACCTTAGGTTTGCCAGGAGGTCTAAATTCGCAGCCCTTCGGGAACATGTGGAACTGGTTCGGGTTCTTGCCCGACATGCCAAATCCTTGGATTTTGGATTTCCTGGAGTCAGGTGTCGGTGGCAACGGAACACCGGATTCGCCATGGACCTACTTCGTCCAAGTTTGGGCACCATCTTGCCGTACGTGGGTCGATGGCGATTTCACGTTTAGCAGTTGTGGTCACCCTTCGCTCGCGCCTCCACAAGTTCTGGGAATGTCGGAGATACTACGGTCGAGTTTGGAATCGCCGGCGTCGCATACAGTGCTGCCTCAGCCGCAGGAGAGCTGACCGAGTATAGTTGGAGGATCGGAATTCATGATCCCCATCATTTTTTCCCTGGACTTGGTCGAAAGGCGGCATCTGCAGTTTAACTGGTGGAAACAGGGGGTAAAAGGAAGCGGGGGGGCCTGGCGCTGGCCGTGGCCCTGGTAGACTTCTTTTGCGACTATGGCACTTAGAGCTATAAATCAAGAAGTTTTGGAGTTGTTCAACAATTTGCTCCACGACCTTTACTTCGAAATTCCAGCGGAGGGCTTCGTCGCCAAAAGCGGCGTCCTAGCTATTGATTTGTTTGATAAAGACTTTTGTATTCATCGAGATTTCGTAGCTCGGTATCATCTTTGCATACACTCCGTTCAACGGATGGAGACAAAGGGGAACCTAAGTATCCTACCTGGCAATGAAGTCGAACTCAATGAAATCCAGTTCGGAGCCGATAAGAGGCAGGTTTCTCTCGTGTGCGTCCACCCATTTCAGCTGATCTGCTGGGTTCAGGAGCTGAGGATCACAGTTGACCAAATAGACTAATACGCCTTACGCGGACGTCCGTGGCACGCTCAGAACCTCTCGTCGAGGCTGCGTGAGCCCTGCTCGAAAGCGGAGCTAACCCGAATACGGGATGGATCGAATACATCGACACCCCGCCGCGGGCCGTGCATGAATCAGTCCTTTACGGGGCCGCGGGTCTCGCGCAAAACGCGGTGCTCACTCGTCTCCTGCTCGAGTACGGGGCCGATCCCAATGACGAAGAGACTCCGTACCACGTGCCCGAAACCTATGACAATGCTGTGCTGCAGGTTTTGCTCGACTCCGGACGATTGAGCGGGTCTAGCCTCGCCACGGTTGCTGCCCGCAAGTGCGATTGGCACGATGATAAGGGATTGAAATTAGTTCTTGATCACGGCGTTGATCCGAACTTTCGTACCGTTTGGAAGTTCACCCCTTTCCAGCAATCCATTCGTCGTGACAACGGGCTTGTGATGATCGAAGCGTTACTCGATCGCGGCGCCGATCCTCGATTGCCAAATGAGCTCGATGGACGCAACTCGTTTCAGATGGCGGCCTGGTATGGTCGAGGCGACATTTTGGCAAGCTTGGAACGTCGAGGGTTCGACATACGATTGGAAGGCCTCGATGCGTTAGTGGCAGCTTGTGCGCGCGCTAATCCGGAGGAAGCCCTATACCGGGGCTGGCGAGAATCCTGAACTGCTCGCGCAACTTCGCGAAAGGGGGGGCACGCTGCTGGCGCATTTTGCTGGTGCCAACAACGACGCAGGAGTACGCTGCCTGCTCGCGTTGGGAATCTCGCCCGAGGCTCTATGGCCACAGGGCGATGGTTACTGGGAGATTGCTCCGGGCTCGACGGGTCTACACGTGGCGGCCTGGCGCGCCCATCACGAAGTGGTAAAGACCCTAATTGCTGCTGGCGCTGCGGTGAATGCAGGCGATAGCCGCGGCCGCACTGCATTGCAACTGGCCGTGAGGGCCTGCATCGATTCGTATTGGAAGTATCGCCGCAAACCAGATTCTGTGGCTGCACTGCTCGCTGCGGGAGCACGCACAAATGGCATCGACTGCCCGACGGGTTATTCAGCGATCGACGAGTTGCTGATGGCGTAGCGCGGTGAGAGACCTAGCGTCAATCTCAAATATTGACTATGGCTACGAGCTCAGCGCACCAAGAGCATAAGGTTGTGAGCCGCGGACTGTACGATCATGCACTATCCTGAGAGTTACCGAACAAACAATGCAGGGGCCGGCACCGTTATTGGTACAAGGTAACCTGTTGTTTATAGAGTGTCTAACAGGTCCGCTAGGGGCGAACGATCCAATGTGTTTGGGTTGGCGGCAATAATTTCGAGGACGAATCGATGGATGGTGTTCAGCAGTTTCGTCTCTGGTACCTCGTCGGGTCCGAGGCTGCCAATTTTTCAACAGCGACGGTTAATTCCTGAAACTGCTCATGGAACAAAGGATGCTAAAAAAGGCTCCAGCCCCTTCCTTTCCACCTAGAGTAATTCCTCGCCCCCCTAAGCGATCAGATCAGCTCCTATTTGTTCTCGACTAGAAGGAATTCCAGGCAGGGGCGCAAAGCCCGGGTTAGGCGTGAGCCTGCCCTTTCATGACTTGAGGGGCTCGAACCCTCGGTTCGCCGGTCTCTAGATAAAAAGTTGCGTCCACCCCCTCTCTATGGCGTACTCGCCAATTACGCCCTCCAGCCTGCATTTAGTTAATAACGCCAGGGTTGGTTTGAGGCTCAAAGAATCAATACGACCGAGTGGGTTGTGTTCTATGGTTTGGCGCCACCTCGAGATTGACGAGGGGCCGGGCGGGTTCAATAAAAAGCGAATCGCAGAAAGCGTAGGATGCGTCCCTCCTTTGTCGAACATTGCGATGACGCCAGGGACCAGTGAAGGCCGATACCAGAGCGGTGCCCGGTACCGTCAAAACTTAGTTAACCGTTAAGCTCCCATCGAAATTCTCATCTGGCGAGCACTGCCCCTATCAGCTGATTAGCCTGGACCGGCGTGCCGTCCCTCTAGGCGCTTGCAAACCGGCTAATGTCCCTCGCTCAAAATCCCATAATGTTGTAGCCACAGTCTACGTAGATCACCTCACCAGTGACACCCGAACTGGCGTCGGCTGCTAAAAATACACCGGTTTTTCCTACCTCATTCACATCAACATTGCGTTTCAGGGGGGCCCGTTCCGCATGTGATTTCAACATCTCTCCCAATCCAGAGATGCCGCGGGCGGCTAAGGTCTTGATGGGGCCGGCGGAGATGGCATTGACGCGAATCTTCCTCGCCCCTAAATCGTTGGCAAGATAGCGCACCGTGCACTCGAGCGCTGCTTTAGCAACTCCCATGACGTTGTAGTGAGGTACAACTCTCTCAGCTCCGTAGTAGGTCATGGTGATAATGCTTCCCCCAGCTTCCATCAATGGGGCTGCGGCGCGCGATAGCGCGATCAGCGAATAAACGCTGACGTCGAGGGTCAGACGAAAGCCTTCACGGGAGGTGTTCAGGAATTCTCCCCGTAGCTCCTCTCCGGATGCATAGGCAATGCTGTGTACCAGGATGTCGAGCTTGCCAAATCTCTGTTTCAGCTGAGAAAAAGTCCGCTCGATATCTTCCTCTCGCGAGACATCGCACATCAACGGCTCGGCGCCGGGCAGGGAAAGGATTAAGTCTTTGGCTTCTTGCTCGAGACGTTCGTTTTGGTAGGTTATGGCGAGTTTGGCGCCAGCTTCATGGAGGCCTTGGGCAATGGACCAAGCGATGCTGCGCTTGTTGGCGACTCCGAAAACCACGGCGACACGCCCTTCGAGGCTGAAAGACATTACGTTCCCCCTGGGAAACGACAAAGCATATCAGTCGTCGAGCAGGCTATGCCACTTGCGGACGAGAAAAACAGGCCCGTACCGGCCGCTCTGCTTGGGGCGTGCTCGGGTCTGCGGCCGGCGGGCGTGTTTTCTTTCTACAAGCGAGAAACCCGAGAGCGAGGGAGGAGTTGCGGTGAAAATTGCAGAATGTTGGCTCCCCCAAGCTACTCAGGAATCGGGGCTGGCCGAGTGCTCATTAATTCGGCGAAGCGCGAGTCTTTCCTGAGCTCGGCAAACTCGGGCGCGGTAAGAGCTTCATTGACTCCTTTATACCCCTCCTCCATGGCCTTTCGCAGGTACTCAAGAGAATGATCGCTGTCGCCCATTTTTGCGTACAGCTTGGCCACCACATAGTCATAGTGGGCTCGATCTGCGGGTGAGGCCATCTGTGCAGCGATCCCGGTGTGAGAGGTGCGCTCGAAGATGTTGGGGTCAAGTCGTACTGCCTCGGCATAGGCCTGGCTTGCTTGCTCGAAATTTTTCGTGGCGAAGTAGGCAGCGCCCAGATTCGAGTAGAACGAAGCGGAGGCAGGCGAAAGGTCGATGGCCTTTTTGTACTGTTTGATGGCGCCGTGGTACTTGCGCCGTTCGTAATCGACCACGCCTAGATTGTTGTAGGCTTCGGCGAATTTATGGTCTTTTTTGATGGCCTGCTCAAAGTTTTTCCCTGCCGCATTGAATCGCTGTAGCATCAAGAACGAGATGCCGATCTTGTTTAGCACCGCAGCGTTGCCCGGTTGTTTATCGAGTGCGGCATGGAAGTAATCGATGGCATCCAGGTAGGCTTTATGCGAACGTAGCTCGTCGGCCTGTTTTTCGAGCTCCGCGGCGCTTGCCGTTGGAGAAGGGGGCTCGACCTGGCGCATGGGCGGGGCCACTTGAATTTGATTGAAAGCCGCGAGCTGGGCGTACGTGGCAGGGGATGAGATTAGACCTGCTAGTACCACGAGAACTGTAAGAAGCCAAGACGCTGGACTGAACATAGAGTCCATTGCCTCCCGAGCCGGCTTTGTTGCCTCCTAATAAAGACACCCGACACGGAGGATCGGTTCCTTAGCGGCCCGTATCCGGCGGCTTCGGAGGAGGCGCCGGCTGCTTGTCTTCCTTAAAAATACCAGCAATTTTGCCAAACAAACCTTTTTTCTTTTGCTCCCCTGGCTGTCCCGGCTGTCCATTCTCGGGTGGCTGTGGCTGTTCACTACCCAGGCCAAAAATTCGGGACAAGATGCCGCGCACCCCGCCGCTCTGGTCGCAGGTGGTTGACGGTTCGGTGCCCACAATAAAAGCCGAGCTGTAAGTTTGTGGACAAGAGGGGGTTGCAAGGAGATTCGTCACCTTGTCCAGCTGCACGTCGACCACCCCTGAAGGTTGGGTGAAGGGCTTCATGTCTGAGTAGCGAGGCAGCTGCGCCGCCTTCTTCATGAACTCTGTCCAGATCGGGGCCGCGGTCTGCGCGCCGCTCAGGTGAAGGTCGCTATAGTCATCAAATCCCACCCACACGATGCAGAGGAGATTGGTGGTATAACCGGCAAACCACCCATCGTGAGAGCTGCCAGTCTTACCCGCTGCCGGTTGGGTAAAGCCGCGGCCCCGGACCGCCGTGACTCCCAAGCCACTATTAATCACTCCCTCCATCATGTCGGTCATTACGAAGGCAACCCGCGGGTCCAGAACTTGCTTGGTCTCGGCGGCAACGTTCATGACCGGATCGCCCGAGGAGGTGCGCACGGATTTCACCATCACCGGTGAGACTCGCACCCCGTTATTGGCAAAGATGGTATAGGCCGCCGCCATGTCCAAGGGCGTAGCATCGTAGGCACCGAGAGCCATGGCCGGAGTAGCCTTTACCGAGGCAATGCCCGCAGCCTTGGCAAGATCCACCACTTTTTGATAACCGACCTCTTCAGCCAGCTTTACGGTCGCGTTATTGAGCGACATGGCCAGCGCATAACGCGCGGTGACATCGCCGTGATACTCCTCTTTATAGTTGCGGGGCTCATAGATCTGGTCCCCGTAGGCGAAAGTGCTCGGTTGATCGGGAACAATCGAGGCCGGCGTGAACACGGGGTTGCTGCCATCGAGAGCGGTATTGATGGCAGTGGCATAGACGAAGGGCTTGAAGATCGAGCCGGTGGGCCGCTTCGCCACCGCGTGGTTCAACTGACTGAAGCCGTAGTTCCGACCCCCGACCAGGGCCAAAACCTCGCCGCTGTGTGGATCGATGGCAATCAGCGCGACCTGTGCTTGCGGCCCTGGCTCTATTTTGGTTTCGTACTTGCCTTTTGCGATCCTAATACGCTTGGTGCGGTGCTTGGTGACTTGATCATCTACGAGTTTGATCCCGGTTTCGACCGCCTGGGCGGCGGCGCGCTGCAGGTCGGGATCGAGCGTCGTGTAAAT
>JAFAPG010000771.1 GCA_019247235.1 Acidobacteriota bacterium | reverse complement strand
CATTTCGAGGTTCTTAAGCTGATCGCGCTCACTTTGGTTTTGCGATTGAAGCAAGCGCGCGGGCGACGGCTGAGCAGCCGGCGCACCGGCAAAGGCGACCTCACTTGGCTGGGCGGCCTTGCTTTGTGCCTGCGCGGCACCGGTTTCGCTAGGCTCCGCATTGCCTGCAAGTTTCTGCCGGCCATCCTCCCTTCTCTCAATCGACTCCAGCAATTGGCGCAGTTGATCCTGAAGTTGCTTCACCTGTTGGCCCTGCTCGGCGAGCTGCTTTTGTTGGGCATCGACCAACTCCCGCAGCTCATCAAGCTCGCCGTGCGACTCGCGCTGGGCAGCGCCGGGCAGTTTTTTCGTCACTGCCGGGTTGTTTTGCGCTAATCCCGGCATGACTAATCCGAGTACCATCAGAAACACACCCCACGTCGCGGCTCTAGCCTTCATGGCCAATGCTCTCCTTATTTGTTTTTAATTACTAGTAAGGTAACTATTTTTGTAGACTTCCGCCCTTCAAAGAAGTCGGCTCCGGGAAGGCAAGTTTCGCCGCGGTGACCAGCTTCAGAAAACATCGTAGGCACAGCGATCGCAAACTCGTCTTCGCCAAGTTTTTGGCGCGAGCAATACACGTTTCACCAGCCGATCACGACGTCGCCAATTCGCGTTCGAGAAAGTCGTGCTCGAGGCGCGCGATCCGAATCCAGCAGCGGCACGTTTTTGGAAGTACATTCTCGAACTTGCGAATCCTTCCCCGCCTGACTTCTTTAAGACTTATCCCACGCTGCCAGAGAGTCCTGGTAGAGTCCGCGGGTACGATCGTAGGAGACGTCGAGCAATGAAAGCTGCCCCTGGCCGAAACATCGGCTGATACGTAAGCAACAAAATGAGCACAGTTTTCTTCATTTGTCTCCCCGCCGGGTGGCGCCATGCACCAACATCGGGAGAACCACCTCGGAGGACTTTTTGCTGTGTCTTTTTTGCCGCGCGGCCGGGGAAGCATTGGCAATATCGGCAAGTGAAGTGCCCTCTAGGATCTTGGCGGCAGCATTTCGAACCTCGAGGAAGACTTGATAAAGAGCGCGATGCTGGGCATCGCGGTCGATCAAATTGCGCAGCTGCTCGGCGTCGCCAAAGGGGGCCAGCGGGCCATCAATCAGTCGAATGATCTCACTTAGCCATATCTCCGCTGGCGGCCGCCGCAATTGATAACCGCCTTTGGCCCCGCGCACACTCTCCACCATTCGCGCATTCTTTAGCTCTAACAGAATCAGCTCGAGAAACTTTTCCGGCAACTCCTCTTCGTAAGCAATATCGCGAATGCGGATGGCGCCTTGGTTATAGTGGCGCGCTAGCATCATCATGGCTTGCAGCGCGTATAGGCCCTTCTGGGAGATCTTCATGTTTAGAAACTCTATCATAAAGTCTATTTAACTAATAGAGATAAAGGGGTATTTATTTGGCGGCTTAGTCGTGCTAGATAGCAATAAGCAACTCGGACGCGAAAGTCTTTTTGCTCGCCAAAGACGAAGGCGTGAGGTCCGACTTTAGGACAGGCGGTGCCGATCTACGTCAAGCGCATGATCTGCACAGTGATGTTATCTGGCCCGCCGCGATCGTTAGCCAGCTGGACCAAGGAATGACAGGCTTCGCGTGGGGAATGACTCGCGAGCACGTGGCCCATCTCCGCTTCCCCGATCTGCCCCCACAATCCGTCGGTGCAGGCGAGCAGGAGGTCGGTTTTCTCTAGCTGCAACGGCTGTTGGGGAAAGTCGGGATGAACCTCGTCAGCTACGCCGATGGCGGCGATTAGAACGTGTCTTTGAGGGTGGGATTCGGCCTGGTCGGGGCGAATCACACCAGTTTCAACCAAACGAGAGACGAGCGAGTGGTCATGGGTAAGCATCGTCAGCTTAGCGGAGCGCAACAGGTACAGACGGCTATCACCCACATGGGCGTAATAGAGAAATCGATTGCCCACCAGGGCAAAGGCGGTGAGAGTTGTTCCCATGCCGTGCAGTTCCTGGTTCCGGCGAGCTTCGTTTTGTATACGCAGGTGAGCCTGCCGGAACCCCTCGAGCAGAAGTCGCTGCGGGTCGCTGTTCGAGCCCGCGGCGTACACCGCCTGTACGGTCTCAACCGCAATCCGGCTGGCGAACTGCCCTCCTTCGCAGCCTCCCATTCCATCGGCAACCGTGACCAGCCGGCCTAAACGGGCGAAAATCTCATCATCGTCTGACTCCCAGTACCCATAGCTGTCCTCATTGTTCTCCCGCTCGCCGCCGACGTCGGTTAGGCTAGCGATTTCAACTCCCGGGCGTACCTTCATGGGTGCGCTGGCTCCAAAAACTTCGCATTATACGCCCGCCGATTTGACATTTGTCATTGTTCGCCCGTGATGAACTCTACTGGCGCAGGTTGGCAAACCGGCCCCAATCTAGACACTGCTATTACTTGGGGAGACGAATCATGACCGAAGTCGCGATTATGCCGAAAGTAGAGACATCTCACGACCACGGAGCCCTGGCCGTTCACTGCCAGGCGGTCTCAAAATCTTACGGGCCTATTCCCGCCCTGGCCAACTTTTCTCTGACCGTCCCCCAAGGAACTCTGGTCTCAGTGCTCGGACCAAATGGCGCGGGGAAAACTACCGCCATCAGGCTGCTTCTCGGCCTGGCTCGACCAAGCTCGGGTAAGCTTTCACTCTTTGGCGGAGATCCTCTCAGCCGCATTACCCGTATCCGTATTGGCGCTATGCTTCAGGTGGGACGGGTGCCCGAGACTCTCCGGGTGCGGGAGCACATCGATCTGTTCTCATCCTACTATCCTTGCCCCTTGCCATTCGCTAAGACCGTAGTCATCGCCGGACTCGGAGGTCTTGAAACCCGTCCCTTCGGTGAGCTTTCAAGCGGTCAAAAACAGCGCCTGCTGTTTGCGCTGGCTATTTGCGGCGACCCCGACCTTTTATTCCTGGATGAACCGACTGTAGGCCTCGATGTCGAGGCGCGCCATCTGCTCTGGAACGAAATCCGTCAACTGCTCGCCCGGGGAAAAACCGTGCTCTTGACCACCCATTATCTCGAGGAAGCCGATGCCTTGGCTGACCGCGTCGTCGTCCTTAACCATGGCTCTATCATCGCCGAAGGCAGCCCGGCGGAGATCAAAACTCGTGCCGCTGCAAAAACTATCCGCTGTGTTACTCACTTGCCGATTGCCTTGCTTAGGACCCTGCCAGGCGTGCTCAAGGTTGCTGAGGACCGGAGTGTGCGGCTTATTTACTGTTCTGAAGCAGAGCGCGTGCTCCGACAACTGCTGCAACTCGACCTGGAAATTTCGCAGATCGAGGTCGCTAGCGCAGGGCTAGAGGACGCGTTCCTGGCCTTGACTCGCGCCAGCAACGGCCCTCAGGAAGGGCAATCCAGTCTCCGTCAGGAGGAGAGCGATCGTGGCAACCAGCAGCATTAGAATTCAAGCCCCCCACCTGCAGCCTCCAAAGTTGATGGCCATCTGCACCAAGGAAGCTAAGTACGAGTTTCTGAAGTGTTTACGCCTACCCATGTATTTGGTCTCTAGCCTGCTCTTGCCCCTGATGTTTTACGTCTTATTCGGGCTGATTATGGGAAGGCAGATGATTGGCAATACCAGTATGGCGCTTTATCTGATTCCAACCTACGGCACCTTCGGGGTGATGGGCGCGTCGCTGTTTGGCACCGCCGCCAACCTGGCCACCGAACGAGGCTTTGGCTGGCTGGAGGTGAAACGCGCGAGCCCCATGCCGGTTTTCGCTTACTTCGTTGCCAAAGTAGTGCTCAGCCTGATATTTAGCCTCATCACGGTTCTCCTACTTCTTTTCATGGGTATGGTTTTTGGCGGCGTGCATCTAGCAACCATGACCGCCCTGAAGCTAATTGCCACGCTGGTAGCGGGCTCGCTTCCGTTTTGCGCCATGGGATTGGCCATTGGCTATTTCGCTGGTCCGACCTCGGCCCCGGCTGTGATCAATCTGTTCTATCTACCCATGTCCTTCAGCTCCGGGCTATGGATGCCTTATATGTTCCTGCCAAAATTTATCCAGCACCTTGCGGTATTCCTGCCCCCCTATCATCTATCGCAGCTGGCACTAAATCTGGTTGGATCTGGCTTAGCCGGCTCGGCAGCTACCCATTGGCAGTCTCTCACCGGGTTTGCGCTGGTCTGCTTGGGTATCGCCTGGGCGGGACATCAACGCGACCAGAAAATTCACGGCTGAGCGGGCTGTTGTCGGCGGCAACGTTGTATGCGGTTGATATAAGGAGAAGTTGATGTCAGGAGAATAGGTGAAATCTACCTCCCGAGCGCGGCTCTGTACTTTGCCATTGCTGCTCCTTTGCCTCGGGTCAGGTACACGGTTTGGTTAAAAAAGCCCGGGCGTTGCCTTGGCCTTACAAACAAACGCTATTCTCGCAAAGATAAAATATTTGAGAGATCGCGATGCGTCTTTTGCCGCAAAACCGAGATCACGGCTGGGTGCCTTACGTTTGGCTGGTTTTTCTCGCCTTCTTTTTCTTCAAGCCGGTTCTCGACCCTACCGCTACAACAAGAGACTGGATCATTACCCTCGCGGCCAGCGG
>JAFAPG010000761.1 GCA_019247235.1 Acidobacteriota bacterium | reverse complement strand
GGCACCAGTTTTGAAGTTCAGATTCGTACCGAAGAGATGCACCGCATGGCCGAGGAGGGAATCGCCGCCCATTGGAAATACAAAGATGGCCCAGTCTCGGCGCAAGATGAGAAGCGGCTGGCTTGGTTGCGTCAAGTGGTCGAGTGGCAGCGCGATGTCAGCGATCCCGCCGAATTTCTTTCTACCTTGAAGATCGATCTTTACCCGGAGGAGGTCTATACCTTCACTCCCAAGGGCAAAGTCGTGGTTCTACCGCGAGATTCAACCCCGATTGATTTTGCTTATACCATTCACACCGAGGTGGGGCACACCTGTGTCGGAGCCAAGGTGAATGGGCGCATGGTGCCGTTGCGTCACAAATTGCACAGCGGCGATATCGTCGAAATCATTACCCAGCCCGGTCACAAACCTAGCCGCGATTGGTTGAGCGTGGTGCGCTCCTCGCGGGCGCGAAATAAAATCAAGCATTGGCTCAACGTTCACCAGCGCGAACGCGCCATTGAGATCGGCAAGAAGTTAATCGACAAAGAGGCGCGCAAGTACCGGATTTCGCTCAAGGATGTCAAGGACGCGGATCTCGGACGCATCGCCTCCGATTATGGCTTAGGACAAGCCGATGATCTGATGGCTGCCATTGGATTCGGCAAGTATTCGGCCCGGCAGGTACTAGGAAAACTGGTTCCCGTTCCTGAGGCCGCCCCCGCCCCGCTCCACGAGGAAGAATCTGCCATTGGTAGCGTGGTGCGGCGGGTCTTCGGCGAGCACAGCAACGCCATTCGAGTCAAAGGACAGGATGACTTGTTGGTGTATCGCGCCCGATGTTGTAACCCGATTCGCGGCGAATCGGTCGTGGGATATGTAACCCGAGGCAAAGGCGTGGCCGTTCATTCTATTCACTGTCCAAACGTGATGAACTTGATGTATGAGCCGGAGCGGCGAATCGAGGTGGAATGGGGCAAGGAAGAGGGGTCTCCAGTCTCTTTCCCGGTAAAGCTAACCGTCTTCTGTGAGGATCGCTTTGGCATGCTGAAACAAATCACCGCCGTCATAAGCGATACCAAAACCAATATTCGAAATATAGGCGCACGTACCGATAACGGGCAGGCCAACGTGGATATCGTCATTGAGATCGAGGATCTCAAGCACCTTGAAAGCATCATTCAGGGAGTGCGCAAGATTCCCGGCGTGCACGATGTGCAAAGGCTGCAGCGGGTGTAGATTTCAAGAACATGGGTGAAAAACCAGAACGGCCGGCGATGCTCTGCCGGCTAAACGTTCCCTTCTTAGAGATGAATTCAGGAGGCACATGCGCGAAGTCATTTCGACCACGGCTGCTCCCAAGGCCATTGGCCCGTACTCTCAGGCGATTCGCGCCGGTGGGCTAGTCTTTGTTTCCGGTCAAGTTTCAATCGATCCCACCACGCAACAGGTCATAGCCGGAAATGTCGCAGCCCAAACCGAGCGGGTGCTCGAAAATCTAGGGGCGATCTTACAAGCGTCAGGCAGCAGCTTGGCAAAGGTTGTACGATCAACCGTATTCCTTAAGAATATGGAGGACTTCACCGCCATGAATGAAGTGTACGGCAGATATTTCAACTCCCATCCGCCGGCACGATCGACGGTTGAGGTGGCCCGCTTGCCCAAAGATGTGCTGGTTGAAATCGATGTGATTGCTTTAGCCTAAGGAGGAATCGACGATGCTCAAAATCTGCCTCATGTTTGTGAGCTTGTGGCTGATGCTGGCCACTGGTTTGGCTCAAACCCAGACAAGCGCGCCAAATAAGAAGCCTGCGGCGCGACCGAACACCAACGCTCCTACTCGGGTTACTGGGGACCCGGTCAAAACGCCTTCCGGCCTGGAATATTGGGATATCCGAAAAGGAACCGGGCCCGAAGCCACGAGCGGTCACAAAGTGAGGGTGCATTACACCGGCTGGCTGACGAATGGCAAGAAATTCGATAGCTCGGTCGATGCCGGACGCCCCTTTTCCTTCACCCTCGGCGGCGGTGAAGTGATCAAAGGTTGGGATGAGGGGGTGGCAGGAATGAAAGTAGGCGGCAAGCGCCAGTTGAAGATCCCGTCAGATCTGGCCTATGGATCGCGAGGAGCCGGGGGTGTGATTCCTCCGAACGCAACCCTCATCTTCGATGTTCAGCTGCTTGGCGTCGAATGAGCTTGCCTTCAAACCTAGCCGATGCGAACGCCAGGGGGGGAATTCCTCTCCGATGACAGTTGTAAGTTATTGAATTGAACCTTGATTTATGCCTTTACCACTTTGCCGCTGCGCAGGCAGGAGGTACAAACGCGTATGCGCCGGGTTGCGCCCTTAATTTTCGCGTGCACCGGACGCAGATTGACGTTCCAGCGACGCTTGCTCACGTTGTGGGCGTGGCTAATATTATTTCCAAATTGCGGGCCCTTCCCGCAGATTTCGCAAAC
>JAFAPG010000759.1 GCA_019247235.1 Acidobacteriota bacterium | reverse complement strand
AGTGATGGTCATGCGGCGCAGGTCTCGAGCGCGCGAAGATCCCACCAGGTTTAAGTACTGGCCAACCTCTTCGTTGAGATCGTGCTCGGCCACGCGCACAGAAGTCGTGGGCCCGAGATCGAAGTTTCGCATCTCGCCAGAGTCGGTGATGATCGATAGCGCGGTCACGTCCAAGTAATCGCCCTTGCCGTTTGACCTCCTTTCCTTTTCCACGCTCAGCAAACGTCCTGCGGAAGTAGCCGAACCGCTGTGCACTTCAACTCGCGTTCCCCGCAACGCGGAAAGAAAATCCACGCGGGTCACAGATTCGCTGAACGGCAGCCGCAAAGCCTTAAGCCGCTCTTCAAGCGGCGCGGTTGAGTTGTAGCGCACGCTCGAGATAGTGCCTTCCCCGAGATCAACCGCGGTCAAGGACTTGAGCACATCGTTGAGCTGTCCGGTCGTGAAATCGATCGTCAGGTCCTGATTGCCATGTGCACGCGCTGAGTGCTCGAAGTAACCTACTCCGTTCTTGTAGAGCACGACGCGCTTCACTGGAAGCGCCGTAACGGGCTGCTTAGCCACCAGTATGGCGCCATTGGTGTCGGACTGATGGGGATTGAGCTGGGCGGGAGCAATCTGCGGCGAAAGAAAAACCGTACAAAAGGCAATTAGGGTGACTTTCGACACTGTCCCTCCTTTTCAGCCGTACTATAGCAATTGGTCTTTATTTACCGTGAGTGACTACCGGGTTTACTGAATGAATGCCTCTATCGAGAACCCGACTTGCAATGTGCAGAAAGTCGAACCTGGATGTCACGGCATACCCCTGCAAACATCGCGAAATTTCTCGCAGAATTTACAACGGCAGATTAGTGACAGCCATGGGTGTAGCGTGTACTGTGTTGTGAAACCCATCTTCGTTTGAACCCCAAGTCCCTGAATCCGTTTCAGGTCATTCTTGCAAGCAAGTTCCTGTACCTTTACGCCGGTTTTTGAAACCACCTAAGATTGTGGCCGTTGCCGCCGTGGAAAGGCCCAAACTCTTGATGTGGAAATCAATGCTCCTCTTCTTGCTGACGCCAACGGTGACTTTGGCACGTGCCCCGAAGGACACCACGCCGCATGGCAACCCGCTTAAGCAAGTAACAGTGGAGCAGCTGGAGACATTTTTGGCCGAAGCCGGTGGGACGAGAGATGGGGATCTCGTGCGGCAGCTCTATAACCGTGAACTAACTGAGCGGCTCAGTGCATTCAGACTATCACTTATTTTCTTCGCATAGTCGTGTTCTGACCTGTAACGGGTCCGAGGTTCATTAAATTCATGTGTTCCTGAGCCAGCCGGCTGGAGAGTGATCGCGGAGCGACTGACCTGAACAAATATCGGTGCGCCGCTGTGCTTTCCCCATACCGTTTGGCGGTCACGTGTTCCGGGAAGATGACTTGGATCAATCTTTGTGTCCTTCGAACCGAGCGGAATAAGGGCCAGCGTGGGATGGTTTTCTTGTAACCAGCAGACGCAATTCCTGATGCATTCTGGAGCACCGGAGGGCTCTGGGCATGAAGCAACGCTTCCAATATAGCAACCATACCCCGAGGTGCGCCCTTTGCTTTCGCGTTGAGAATGCTGCAGCGCTCAGGGTCTCTCCCATTGCTCTAGCCTACCCGCATCTGCTGAACTTTCTCGGTTAGGTCCTGATGATCAATCTGAAAAATGATCTCAAAACCATGGGCAGCTTCGGCGAGGATGTATGTTGCAGAGATTTCGCTATCGATTGCCTTCCCCGCGCTACGTTCAAAGCGCATACGCCAAACTATTTTGACCATCGCGTACTTGGAATCAAGCTTTGATACGTCGAGAGTTGCGATTGTAGATGAAACCAAACCCGCTGACTTGAAAAACTCCTTTCGCCGAGGCAGAACTTTAAGGAAGTCCTCTTTCTTGACAGTCTGAACGCGGGCGGGGCCTGCAAACATGAAAACGTCAGCATAGCAGCCCGCGAGTTGCTGAACATCAAAATCGGCATTGGCCTTTTCGTAGACATCAAAAAATCGTCGTATCGGCGTGTTCAGGTCGTTCATGGGCCTTTTTGGAGTTCCTGTCTCGTAAGTTAGCCATCTTCAATGTTCGTCCGCGCCCATTCTCTCGGCTTAAGGACAAAAAGTACACTCACTACGTCTGTGACGGCAGGAGAGCAACTTCAGGTTGCGCACACAAGTGCGAGGCTATTGGGCGTCAAAGAGCAATCTCAGTTCTTTCGAGCGCGATGAATGCCGCAATTTGCGGAGCGCCTTGGCCTCAATCTGGCGAATACGTTCCCGGGTGACAGCGAAACAGCGGCCAACTTCCTCGAGAGTGTGTTCCGAGCCATCCTCCATGCCGAAGCGCATCCTAAGAACCTTCTCTTCACGTGGACTTAGGGTACGTAGTACTTGAGCTGTGCGGTCTCTTAGTTTGGCGGTGATCACCGATTGCGCAGGGGAGACAGCAGCGCGATCCTCGATGAGATCACCGAGATGAGAATCTCCCTCAACGCCGATTGGCGTCTCCAGCGAGATAGGTGTCCGCATAATCTTGAGAGCGTGACGCACCTTAACTTCCGGGATGTCCATTTGTTTGGCAATCTCAGTTGACGTCGGTTCACGTCCTAGTGATTGCACCAGTTGACGCGAAGTGCGAAGCAATTTATTTACCACCTCGGTCATGTGCACTGGAAGTCGGATCGTCCGTGCTTGGTCGGCAATTGCCCGGCTGATTGCCTGGCGAATCCACCAGGTCGCGTACGTGGAAAACTTGTATCCCCGCTTATACTCAAACTTGTCGACCGCCTTCATCAGGCCCATGTTTCCCTCTTGGATCAGGTCGAGAAATTGAAGGCCTCGGTTCGCATATTTCTTCGCGATCGAGACGACCAGCCGCAAGTTGGCTGCAATCATCTCGTGCTTGGCTTGTTCGGAGGTCATTTGCCCCTGGGTGATGGTGCGCTGCGTATTGCGTAATTCGGTAAAAGTCATCCCCGCCGCATTTTCCAACTGGCTCATCTCAGCCCGATGCTGACGCCGGGCATGGCGATAACGAATCCTGAGCTCTTTAGTATTGGCGCCCTCGATTTTCCTCTCGAGCGCGCTAAGCCGGCGATCCAGCAAGCGCATGGTCTCGGAGGCCTTTTTCAATCGTTCGACAAGGCGGTTATGCTCAGCTCGGGCAAGACCCAGATTGCAAAACGCCTGCGAGATTCGGACGGTTTCGCGCGCCAATTGCCATCGATACCGACGGTATTCCCGAGCGTTTTGTTTCGAGGGGATTTGCCGCAGACGAGCCGAAAGCGCCTGGACTCGCTTGTTTTGTTTCTCCAGTTGAGCGATGCCCGCGAGCAGTTCCGCACCGCGCTCCTGCAACATTTCCTCGGTAAGCTCAAGATCTTCGAAAAGAACAAGGTCACGGATTGAGCGCACGCCACACTTAAGCTCTTCACCAATGGCCAGGATCTGCCGCATGGCGAACGGGGATCGTGAAAGAGCTTTCAAAGTGCGGCGTTGTCCGCGCTCAATGCGCTTAAAAATGTCTACTTCCTGTTCCCGTGTGAGCAAGGGAGCCGCCCCCATTTCGTGCAGGTAAAGGCGTACCGGGTCGGTCGAGCTATCGGGGGCGGCTGAATTCAGATCCAGCTCTAGTTCATCGGCCTTGCTTGCGAGCTTTTGTTCGAGAGTCAACCAAGAGTCAGAGGCGTCGCCTGCGAGCACCTCCAGGCCCTGCATGCGAACGGTGCTCAGTAAATCTTCGACATCGGGTTCGGATCGCACATCGTGGATGGCCAACTCTTCAATTCCCGCGGTATCGCCGGTCTTCGCTGCTATGAATTCGTCTGTTGACATAGGTAAGGCTACTTTCAGCACCCAATTAATCGAGTGGGATATATTCAGCGCAGTCGCTGAAGACTACTTTCGCAGCACAGCGGGTCGCAGGCCGCCGTCGAATGCGGCATGCTATCCCGAGATTTGGCTAATGCTGTGATCTTAAGGGATGACATTCCTAGGCGGCGTTTCGCTGGCATGGCTGACTGGGTCCTTTGCGAACGCTATTCTCTAGAGCCTTAGAGCAGCGTCCAATTTCTCGCCTAGGCGTTCGCTGGTGCCGAACTAAGCGATGCGTCGATAGGCACAACCTAGTGTACACGTTTTGAGCTGGAACATGAGGTTCGCCGCAGCTTAGCCGCCGATTTTGAAAGTTTCTGGAGAAAAAAGTCTCGGATTTAGGCGGCAATAAGCAACCATAGAGAGTTCGCCGGTTTGGAATGCGACGACGCATGGCTGGACAGGACGTGTGGTGGCTTGAACCGGGCTTGCGCTCAGTGCCGATCCTGTGCATCTTCTTTAAGCATTCGACCATCTGGGTAGCCTTGGGCACCGACCATTGCTGGTCAAAGAAAAGCAAGTGGGCACAGCCAACTGCCAATCAGCCAAGGGCAAGCGCCTGCCGCTGCCGTGTTGTTACGAATTTCTCTAACCGCAGCTGTGGGCCACGCTCCCCAATCGTTTCCGGTTGTTCGCAATCTGCTGCCGTGAATGCGGGAGATCAGCTAATCTTCCTGCAATTTGATTCCCGCACGTTAGCCATGAGATATTCACGTGCTCGAGCAAACCAGCTGGGTGTTTTTCAATGCCGTGTGTACCGTCGTTGTACTACTGCTGTTTGCCTGGCTCTGTGCAGCTGAGTCGAGGATTTTGACTGGCTGCGCTACACTGCGGACATCATCAGGGTAAACGGTCTTCTGAGAGTGTAGGTCCGTCTAAGCCCCCGACACTCTAACGAGCAATTTGGAAATGAGTGCGCAATATCTTCGGATATTTCCTGGTTGCGCGTCTACTGGCTTAAGCGTTCAACGAAAGCCAAGCCCCGAATCCAGAAAGACGTTGATTGTCCAGGTACTTAAGTACTTAGCGCCTTTTCGCCGACTGCTCCTAGATACAGCTGCTGAGGTACTATACCCCAGAGTCACTGGATATGTCGTTTCGCATTGCCCGCATTGTTTTGCTGAGTAGCCTGGCATGCTTTGCCTGCTTGAGCACCGCGCCGAGCGCATTCGCTGAGTCGCAATGGATCGAAATA
>JAFAPG010000712.1 GCA_019247235.1 Acidobacteriota bacterium | reverse complement strand
AAGCTCGAGCAGCTCAAGCAGAAACTCGACCAGCTCAACGCGCGAAAGCAATAATTCCGCTATGGCGAACAAGCGGGACAAACTTAGTTCGAATAAATCCGCACGTAATCAACCAGTATCTCCGAGGGAAACGGCGTGTGGTCGGGATCTGGCGGACCTGGCCAGTTTCCGCCGACGGCTAGGTTGAGAATGATGAAATTACTTTGTCCTCGATCGAAAGGCCACACCGCGCCCCTGATACCGCGCAGGCTGGCGGGTGTGTACGTAGCGTAGGGATGGCCTGGATTATCCACATAGTAGCTCACGTTTCCTGGGGACCAGCGCATACCATACGTATGCCACTGTGCCGCGGTCTTGCCCCTCGGGAACCGATACATGGTTCCCAGGCCTGTCTTGCCTGTGAAGCCAATTCCGTGAATTGAACCCTCGTTCCAGTCCGGTTGTTTCGGGGCGTTAACCCGTTCGAGGACGTCCTGCTCACCGCACGCCGGCCAATTCACCTCCAAGATGTTATTTCCCATGAGCCAAACGGCCGGCCAAAGACCCCGCGCCTCAGGTACCTGGGCGCGCACTTCAAATCGCCCATACTGAAAACTGAAATAGCCCTGGGTTTTTAAACGAGCGGAGCTGTATACCCCGTTCGACGGCTGTCGCGCGATAATATGCAGATAACCGTCGTTGCCGACGTATGAGTTCGGACTCGCGCTGCTGCAAGGGGCAGTCGAAGAGTCCCAGGCACAATAAGTCTCTAATTCGTGATTGCCAAACCCACGCTTTCCCGTGTCATAGGTCCAAATGGTTGGATCCGGCCGCCTCGAGCCGGTCGAATTCGAGAACTCGTCGCTCCACACCAAAGTTCCTGGCGAGATGTTGAGTGAAAATGTCTGTGTCCTCACTGCGCTGCGGCGGCCGCCACGAATGGCAATGGCCTTCACGGTCAGATTGGATGCCACCAAAAAAGGAGCCTGATAGCGTGGGGAAGAGGCCTCAGGCGTGCTGTCGTCGACGGTGTAGTAGATGGTGGCTCCGCTGCTTCCTGCTAGACTGACGATGAGGGCGCCATTTTGCGCCGGCCTGGTTGTAAGAGACGGAGGTATGGCTGCGTTCTCCTCCTCCGAGATGACGCCGTTGCCTGCGCCCAGCCAGGAGGGCACCAGCCCAGATAAGAGCGCTAAGAAGATTGCGATCACTCTCATAGCTCCTCAATCTTTCATCCGGGTGTCGTGTACCCGATCCGCGGGCCCCGGATCGATTACTGTCGAACCATTAAGCAACCGAGGTTGTGGGGGCCTTTCGTTGGCGCACCATTCGCGACCAACTTCGCAGCTCATCGATGCTCATAAAATTCAGGATACGTTCCGGGGGGATGCCCGCGCGAATCGCTGCCGCTAGGGAATACTCCATGAAACGAAGCTGCAGTGGATCATGGGCATCGGTGCCGAGCGAAATCCGACAACCTGCTTGCTTAACGAGGCGCAACAGATCAACGCTAAGATCTTGACGATCGGGATAGCCGTCAATCTCGACGGCTTTGTCGAGTTCGGCCGCAACCCCGAATACCCGTGGCCAATCTGCCGCTAAGCCAAGCCGAAAGTTGTAGATGCGCCCCCGCGGATGCCCCAGAATCTGAATCTGAGGATTGCGCAGTGCAGCGATGTAGCGATCAGTTTGGTCATCTTTTTTGCGCAAGGCCGAATGAAAACAACCGAGCACGAGGTCGAGATCTTCGAGGGATTTGTCTTCCATGTCGCCCCGACCGACAGGATCGAGGTTCAATTCTACGGAGCGAAGCACCTTGAAGGCGAGGCCCTCGGCTTGTAAGGTTCTGTTAACCAGTTCGATCTCTTCGGCTTGTTCTTGCAGTTGACGCTCATTGATACCGCCGGCGATTTTCAGTCCTTGAGAGTGATCGGTGATGGCGATGTATTGATATCCCTGCGCTAATCCTGCTCTGGCCATCTCCTCAACGGATCCAGCGCCGTCGCTCCACAAGGTGTGCATTTGCAGATCACCCTTGAGCTTAGTCTTCCATTCCGGCTGCATGCCCAGGAGCGCACCGACCTCGGTGGCAGTGAGAAAGTTAGCACGTATCGGCGGGACTTCCGGGATCGATGGAGGATCTTCGATCCAACTGCGAATGATCCGATTGAGGCTGGGGCCAACTCCCGCTAGCTCGATCAGCGTGTGGTTCTGTTTCAGCGTCAACTCGGCTTCTGCCGGCCACATCAGCGCTTTTCGAGATGCCCGTCTGAGTGCCTTCTGTAGCGGCATCTTGGCATGCTCAGCGGCCACGGCCAGCAACTCCGCAATCGCTGAATTGGGGAGCGATACGGGTACTCGCGGATTGGCCTTTTTTGTCACGTTCGAGCGGTCACTCCCTGCCGTGCGGGCTCGAATGGAAGGTGATATCAGCCCTTCTCCTCTGCCGGTGACTCCGGTTCATGACCCGCAGCTCACGGGACCATCCCGGCAAGGCTGTGTCGGAGCTTAGGTCGGGAGATATCGGGGCGATGCGGCATACGCTGAGGAGATGCGGGAAAGCCAACTAACGTACAGTTAACCGGTCCAAAAATTACACATTGCCTCCTTAATGGCGACCCAGGTATTTGGCGACCCAGGTATTGACATTTGGGCGCTGCGATCAATCATCGGCCCCATGTCGATGAGGTTGGGCCGACCTGTTGCGGGGGCCGGAGCAAACAGAGTCGCGAGCTACCGTGGCATGCACTACGCTGGTGCAACCGCGCGGGATTCGGTGTACAACGAACTCCGCATGGAGAGAGGTCTACCTTCCAGGCGCGCGATGCTGCCTAAGAGATGCTTGGGCAGGTCTTGGTCTACCACAAGTAGGCGGCTTTCTTATGTGGATGAAATTCTATTTCT
>JAFAPG010000883.1 GCA_019247235.1 Acidobacteriota bacterium | reverse complement strand
CCTCGACCTTCGCCGGACCAAGCGGCTGCTCTTGCGCATTGATCTCCCCGGCGGATGCAATCGGAGCGGCAAAGGCGATGTGGACTTCGGCCGCGGGTTTGCCGTCGAGCTCAACTAGGCGCACGACAATCGCGTCATCCTGCTCCGCTTTCTTAAGGGCCAGGACGCGCACTCGTTGGCTGCTTACTTTCAGGAGAGAAAACTGTTTGCCCAAGTGTCCCGGATGTTTGGTGCTTTCAAAGGCGAGCAGCGGGTCATTGAGCCGGTAGGCCTGCCAATCGGTCTGGCTATGCCGCCAATCCCCATCATGGGGGGCCAGTCCAAATATGATTTCGTGATGACCGATATCCTGCGTTCCTTGGTCGGGGTAACCACCGCGGGTACCCGGCGTTCTGATCAAAGTTAAACGCAGAGTGTTGTCGTCGGGTTTGTCGGATGCGTTTTTGCAATCGGTCAGTACGGTCGCGCCGTAACCTTCGCTATGGTCCGTAAGATCGACCCATTGGTGGGAAGCAACCTCGAATTGGCGCTGGTTCTCGTTGGGCCGCTCGATGGTTCCCACGTCCCAGTTGTAAGTGGCCATGGGATTGGATGCGGTTAGGGGAAAGGTGGCTTTCAGATTGGCCTCTTTGGTCCGCCAGTCAATCCGGTTAACAAATTCCACACGATTGCCCGCCTCGCCCGCCGATAAACGGATTTGCTCGATGAAATTCGAGCCCTCGGCGGTGCGCTGCACTTCCAGCGCAACCCGAGCGGGGCCGTTCTCGACGACGGTGATTTTCGCCGGCCCGCCAACATAGGATCTTGGCGGCCGCCTTTCATCTTCAAAGTCCATGTTCCAGGCCGGCCAGTGTTGCGGGTTATCAGTCGAAATGGCAAGACGGATCGGTGCCGACAAGATTTCGCGATTCAGCTTCTTGTCAAAGATGCTGGCTACGTCGCCATTCCCATCGAGCTTCACCACATAACGCATGTTCTCGAGCGAGGAGTTAGACACCTTTAATTCGGAGACTGAGGTTCGAGACTCTCCCGGTTGGACATCAAATACCGCGTAACCGACCGAGGGCAGGCGGGCAACAAACACAACCTTGGTTTCGCCGTCTTTCAGCGGCGATGCTTGCGCCGGAAAATCTTCTCCATTCGGTCCGTCGACATGAACCGCCGAAGGCGAGCCGTTGGGGAAGTGTAAGATGGCTTCGACAACGTCTTCGCGTGCCACGTTGAGTGGGTTATAGACAACCACGGCCGCCCCCGGCGTGGCGGTATCCATTTGCGATGCCATGGCCTCGGTGGCGCTAGTGAGCACGCCCGCAAATTGGTTGAGTGCAACCACTTGATCATTCCAGGCAAACTCGAACGCCTTAGGCGTAGCCGTACCGGGCAGCAGGTCATGGAACTGCCCTCCCATGACTAGTGTCCATGCCGCATTGAGACGCTCTTGGGGATAGGCTCGTCCCCCGAGCCAGGCGGCCGCAAGCGATGCCTTTTCGGCGGCATCTGCCAGCAGCTCATTCTTTCGGTTCCAACGCTTCTGATAAGCTTCGGAGGTAATTGAGCCGGCGGAGTGGTTAATGAGCTCCAAATCGCCCTTGAATCGGGGCAAGCGATCAAGCTTGCAGCAGCTAAGGATGTCAACAAACATCTGATCGGCCTTTGACCAAACTATCTGAATGGGGCCATCGCCAACCTGGACCGGGGGTGAGGTGACCTCGGGCGGCGCTTCCTGCCACTCCGGCACACCGGTATTCTTGGGTATCGAAGCTGTCCCCCGGGTCACGATGGCTTCCATCAGTTTCACTGACGCCTCATTGGGAGCGCCCCCGATGTCTCCGGTGCCCACGTAGTGGTAATCAGCCTTGATTCCGGTCACCTCGCCATCGATTTGAATGCGCTTCGGCCAGTCCTCTTGTTGTCGACGCCGTCTGGCATTTTGTGCTGCCGTGAGATTGGCATCCGCAGGCGGCGGCGGGGGAGGAGTTTTGCTCAGGTCGTAGCGCACCTCACTGCCATAACTGAGCGGGTTGAGGGCGGCAATAATGGACGTGCCATCCGGTCCTTCCCACATCCCCACGTTAAAAGGAATCCCTTCGGGGGTTTTCTCGGGTGAATTGGGACCGCCGACGTGGGGAGCAGGCTGCCAATCAGCCGAGAGTTTCTGAGTGGAGAAGCCCAGAATGCCGGCGTGATGCAGGATGCTCGGTAGGGAGGCGGGAAAGCCGAAGCAGTCCGGCAACATGTACTCGTTACTGGCCACCCCGAACTCGCGGCGGAAAAAATTGTTGCCATAAAGAATCTGCCGAAAAATGGACTCCGCATTGGGCGAATTCACGTCCCCCTCTTCCATCGAGGAGCCGGCGGGAAACCATTGTCCCGCATCGACATAGTGTTTCAGCTTGGCGTAGTCGGCGGGAAAGTACTCCTTCATTAGGCGGTAGCGGTTGGCGCCGGTGAAGTTAAAGACGTAGTGCGGATACTTGTCGAACAGCGCAAAATTGTTGCGCAGGGTTTTCGAGAGATACTCTTCGATGGTCTGCGGATACTCCCATCGCCACTGCGTGTCCAGGTGGGCATAGCCCACCACATAGAGTGTCGACTGTTTGCCCAGATCGGCTGAGCTTGCCCGAGTGGCATGGGGATTTGCCGGCGCTTGAGCCTGCGCCGCTCTCTGGGTTAGTAGAGCGACTAGAAGCGTTATAACCATCGATGTCAAACGTGGGCTGGGTCGTCTTTGCATTCCTCTCTCTCCAAAATGAAGCATCCGGATCCGGATTAGGCAGATAGCCGCCGGATTGTTGGTGTTTTCTGGCCCATGATTAACCGGGAATCTCGAGTTCTCTCGAGAGATGAGCGACCAGCTCTGCGGATTGGCTCAGCCGGGTGACATCTTCGCGAAAGCGCGGATTCATCAATCGTCGAGCCAGCTTGGCCAGAACCTGCAAGTGCGTATTGCTGGTATCTGACTCCCGGACCGCCAGTAAGATCACCGTGGAGACTGGCTTTTCATCTACCGCGCTCCATTCAATGGGATGGCTCAGCTTCAAGATCGCCACCGAATTAGCGACCACGGCGTCCGTTCGGCAATGAGGAATGGCAAAACCGTGACCGAGCCCGGTCGTACATGCCTGCTCCCGGGCCCAAACCAATGCTTCCAGACGATCAGGGTTTTCCGTCCGGCTGGCCACGTAGAGCGAGTCAATCAGTTCGCGAATGGCTTCTTCTTTGGTGCGACTGTCACTATGCAGGATAATCAACTGGGGATCAAACAACGGCTGTACCGGCTCGCGGGCAGGAAAGTTGCGCAGCAGTTGCTCTACGTCGTCCAGGCGAGCGCATTCGATGGCCTCAAGCAGCAGCTGTCTGCACTCCTCAAAGGCAAAACGCGAGATGCTGCGCTTGAGAGCTGGAATGTGTGGCGGGGGTACGCTGATCTCATGGAGACCGAGGCCGATCAGCAGCGGAAGGTTGCGAACGTCACTCGCCATCTCGCCGCACATGCCTACCCACTTACCATTGCGCTCGACGGCGTCAACGATATGTTTAAGAAAACGCAGAAAGCTTGGTTGGCGAACGCTGGCCAGCTTCGCCACCCGGGCGTTGTCCCGGTCAACCGCCATGAAGTACTGGTTCAAATCGTTGGTGCCAATGCTGAAAAAGTCGACCTCGGCGCTGAATTGGTCAAGATTGAAGGCCACGGAAGGGACTTCAATCATAATTCCTACTGGCAACAGGGGATCGAAGGCGATGCTTCTGCGCTCAAGATCCTCCTGCAATTCCGCGATCTGCTCTTTCAGCCACAGCACCTCTTCGACCGTGGTTACCATAGGGGCCATAACTTGCATGCGGCCCAAGGCGGAGGCTCGCAGAATGGCGCGCAGCTGAGAGCGAAATAAGTCTCGATGCTCTTGATAGACGCGCATGCCGCGATATCCCAGGTAGGGATTAGATTCGGCCGGCAGATTCAATAAGGGAACGGGTTTATCGCCTCCTACATCGATGGTGCGGATGGTTATGCGGCGCTTGGCGCCATGGGCCGCCTGCGCATAGGCGGTAAATTGTTCCTCCTCGCTGGGAGCTCGGTCACGCCCAAGAAATAAGAACTCCGTGCGAAACAAGCCGATGGCTTCCGCGCCTTGGGCGAAGGCGGCTGCGCTTTCCTCTCCCGAACAGATGTTGGCATCGACTTCAATTCTCCGTCCGTCTGTGGTTATGGCCTTGGCGCGGGCATAGCGAGAAAGAGCTCGCTGACGCTCGCGCTGGGTTTGCCGCTGGCGTTCATAAAAGCGGTGAACCAGCGCGCTTCCATTCGGCACCACAAGGCCGCGATTGGCATCGACCACAATCTGTTCACCGGGGGTGAGCCGTACCGGCGCATCTTTGACCCCCACGATTGTGGGTATCCCAAGAGAACGGGCCAAGATCACTGCATGAGAAGTAGTCCCGGCGTATTCTAGAACCAATCCGCTGAGCCACTTACGCTCGAGCTCAAGCAGTTGTTGGGGTGCGAGCGTTTCTGCGACCACTACGCTCGGTTCTTCGAGCATCACCTCGGCTCGGTCGGATGTGCATCCATCGATTTCTTCGAGAAGCCGCAAACAGATCTCTTTGATATCGATGGCGCGCTCCCGTATGTAGGCGCTTTCAGAAGCCTCTAGCAGCGAGACAAAGAAAGTGGCGGTTGAAATCACGGCTTGCGCGGCTGATTGTCCGCCCGCCACAAAACCTGCAAGTCGTTCCTCGAAGCTGATGTCCTCAAGAATCGATACATGAGCTTTCAGTACCGAGGTCTCCGCTGGCGACATGGCTCGCGAGAGAAGCGCTTTGAGCCGGTCACGAACCATTGCTATGGCATGTTCAACCCGCTCCTGTTCTTTCTCGCTACCCTCGGTCGCTTTCCCGTTTACCGGCAGCGACCAGCTCAGGCGTCCGACCACTACCGCCTTGCCCTTGCCAATGCCGGGACTCACGGCCACGCCGGAATATCGGGTGACAGCTGGCGATTGCAACGCGCGGGGTAGCACGAGGGGCGATGGGTCGCTTGGTGATGTCACCTCGCTCTCGTCCGTGTTCGCCAGCTCTTGTGCGATAAATTCTCTCAAGGCAGCGGCAGCCATCTCCTGATCGTCGCCGAGGACTCGCACGGAACATCTGTCACCCTCACGGATGTCGCTGGCGATGATGGCCAGGGGACTCTTAAGGTTGGCCTCGGCCCCGCTTCGCGGATTGGTCAAATAAAATTCGGAAACGAAGCCGGCGACGAACTCGGCCAGTTGGCTAGCCGGTCGGGCATGCAATCCATGAACGAGTGGGCAAACAAAGTGGAGCTCGGCCGGATTGGAAGAACCGGGCATCTTTTTTCGACTAGGCTTGGAGTCTCAGAAACACGGATTTGGGATTCTTAATGGCTTCTTGAACGGGTACCTGAATGACCTTTAGCTGCCGGAACCGCTCTCGTTTTTCTATTTCAATGTCGACGGCAAAGATAGCAACCTGCGCCTGGCGAATTTCGTTTTCTTCCAGCTCGTTTTCAATGCCCATGGCGCCTTGGGTCTCAACTTTGATTTCGTGACCTAATGCCTTGGCCGTCTTCTCCAGTTGCTCAGCAGCCATGTAGGTGTGAGCAATTCCTGTCGGACAAGCAGTAACGGCGACGATCTTCATGCCACTCTCTCCATGTCTCTGGCCGGTTTTTGGGACCATGTTTTTAATAGGTTGATAGATAGTGCAGTAACAATTGTTCCGACGATAATGGCCGCGAGGTAGACAATCCTTCTATCGACAACCGGCAGCACGATCGGTCCGCCGTGCGGCGCATGGTCTCCGACTCCCCCTAACATCGCGATTACCGAGGCAGTCATTGACCCTAAGATAATGCAGGGGATTACGCGCAAAGGATCCGCGGCAGCGAAAGGAATCGCACCTTCGGTAATACCGGTGAGTCCCATGGCCAAACCCGCAACCCCGGCTTCCTGCTCTTCCTGACTCCAGATCGTCCTACGTAACAATGTAGCTAACCCCATTCCTAAAGGTGGCGTGCAGATGGCGGCCGCGCAGGCACCCATAATCCTGTAGTCGCCCTCGCGAATCATAGCGGCACCGAAAAAGAACGCGGTTTTGTTGATCGGGCCCCCCATGTCGAATGCGATCATAGCGCCCAGAACCATCGCCAGAATGACAGCATTGCCCGTACTCAGACCACGCAGAGCGGCGCTGGCGATGCTCATCATATGGGCGATAGGCGAACCCACTACCTTCAACATCAGGATGCCAATCACACCCGAAGACACCGCGGGAATGATCAGAATGGGCATGATAGGGCGTACGTGTTTTGAAACGGGAAGGGTCTTGATCAGCTGGACTAGGTACCCGCTCAGCAGACCGGCAAGAATCGCGCCGAGATATCCGGCATTGACCTGCCCAGAAAAAAACCCGCCCACAAATCCGGGCACTAGGCCCGGTTTGCCGGCAATTGAGTAGGCAATGTAACCGGCCAGCACCGGCAGCATCAGCGTGAAAGAGGCTGCGCCGACATCGGAAATCAATTTCAACTTTGGCGCATGGGTAAAATCTGCTACCCCCCCAGTCTTGGGCGCTAGCGCAGTAGCCGCAGCGATCAGAATGCCACCGCAGGCGATAAATGGAATGGCAAAAGACACGCCGGTTAGCAAGTGCTTTCGCAAATTGTGAAGAGATTGGAGCATCGGATTTTCTGGCAAGTGCCCACCTCGCATTGTGAATACACCTAGCATGGTCAAACCCCCAGGGTCTGAGACTACGCCAGTGTATACGTGCGAGCGGCAAAACCTGCGGCCATCGCCGCGCGACTGACAATGGCCGAGCTCGATCATGCACTCGTGCCAAACTTTGAATGAGCGGGCTCAAGTTAGAATTCAGCGCGCAAGGAAAGCTGCAAGTTTCGTTCGCCAGTGCCCGAGCTTGTACCGCCCTTGGTGAGGACCTTGCCAAAGGTGGCGGCATTGGTGGGATTGAGTCCAATGTTGGTAGTGCCGCTGCATCCGCTACCACCGCACCAGTTGGGATGATTCCAGACATTGAAGGCCTCAGCCCGGAACTGCAAGCGGAAACGTTCGCTAACGGGAATTGCCTTGAACAATCCCATATTCCAATTCTGGAATCCCGGCTGATAGATGATGTCGCGAACTCGTTGCAAGTTGAAGGTGCCTGGCGTGGGTGCGGTAAAGATAGGAGTTCCGTCGGGATTGGTGGTTGAAAACCATTGCCCATTCGGTCCAAACTTGCCGATGATTTTCGGTTTACCGTTCATCACCCAGTATTGGCCATTGACGCCGCAACCAAAGTTCGAGTCCAGTCCTACACCGGCATAGTCGTTGGCACCGGCAACGCTACAGGGCAGACCAGTTTGAAATTGCGTGATACCGCTCAGCTGCCAGCCTCCCAGGACTCTCCCCAGAAATCCAGATTGTTGACGGAAAAAGGGCAGCTGATAGAGGTAGTTGATGACCAGAATGTGGCGGGCATCAAACTCTGACGGCCCCCACAGCATGCTGGTGTTATAGGTATCGGGGACGACATCGCGCTGGTTCGAGCCATCGTCCATGCTCTTGCTCAAGGTATAGGCAACGCCGAACTGCAGACTACTCGTCATGCGATGGTTAAAGTTGATCTGTAAGGAGTTATATCTGGAGCTGGCGATATTGTCGCTTTCTCGAACCGAGCCGAACCCTTTGTACGGACGAATGGCATTAAGATTGGTCTTGGGGTTTGCTGCTACCGCCGCCAGCGTCGGCTGATTAATGTCCGCCTCCCGTTGCAAGTGGATTCCCCGACGCCCAACGTATCCCACACTCAGCGTTGACTTGGTGCCGAATTGGCGCTCAACCGTGAAATTCCAGTTCCAGGCTTCTGGATTTCGAAAGTTCTTGGTTTGCGTGGTCACCACCAGGGGAACGGGGTTGGCTCCGGTGCCGCCGGGATTGTCGACGGAGCCGAACGATACGCTAGCGTTTGGTTGGAAGGGAGGATTTCCGCCCAGGAAGACCGAGTCGCTTACTCCGAGGCGAGTAAAAAAGCGCCCTCCACCCGCCCGCAGAACGGTCTTGTTAGTGAGTTGATAGGCAACGCCCAAGCGGGGCTGAAAGTCGTGCCACTGGATATCGGAATAGTGATCGGGAAGCCCGTGGAAAAGAAAGTTGTACGTGCTCAAAATATTGGCTGGAACATGGGCGGCTGCCGAGGAGGGAAACCTGCTTCCGGGAACCACCATTCCGTTGTATAGCTGCTGGAGTGTGGGAGAGCCAGTGATGAGGCCGGTTTTGGGATCAATGGTTACCGCCAGCGCGGGATTGTAGAGCGCCGGATCAAAAACCGCCATGTTCCCCCACAGCGCGTGATAGGGCACATTGACGGTGTAGCGCAGCCCGTAATTGATGGTGAGGTTCTGCTTGACCTTCCACGAATCTTGCGCGAACGCCTCATACATATTCGATCGGAACAGGGTATAGGCACGCTGCCCGATCTCTGAGTAAGTGTCAAACAGGCCTAAGGCAGCGTTTGCTACTGCGGCTCCGGAGGACGCCACGGCATATCCGGGACGTATGAAGTTACCGCCATTGTCAGTAAATAAGAACTGTCCGTTCTGATTGTTGGTGCAGGTGGGACAGGCTTGCACGTTAATTTCATCGTTATCATTCTCCCCCGAGTGCTCAAAGAAGAAGCCAGTCTTGAGCGTGTGATTGCTTTTTACCCAAGTGAAACTATCGGACAGGTCATAAATTGGACCGGAGGAGTGCGAGGGATAGGGCCCGCCGCTTAAGCCTGAGAAGCTGGCCATGTTGACGGTTGGA
>JAFAPG010000361.1 GCA_019247235.1 Acidobacteriota bacterium | reverse complement strand
GCGAAGGAGTTCGACCTGCTTTTTGTCAACGCTGGGGTAAAGAATGACGATCGGGAGACGATCGCGGATGTATCGACTGAGGAATACGGTCCAGCCACCTTCAACGCCGTTTCGGGATGTTCGCAATAGGTGGGCCGTACAACGCCTGCCTGCCATCCCGGAATGGGCCTAAGTGGTACTTACTGCGACATCGGTGGGGAAGTAAAGCCACTCGCCAAGCGCGCTCCTGCTTCCAGCTGTGTGATCAGAGCAGAGAACTAAACGAGCGGTCCTCGCGCCTGCCGGTTGAACTCGGCAACCCAGGCCTCGGCACGCCGGCGGGCCTCTCGCTCGGCTTCTCGTAAGGCAACGGCTTGCGCGGCTTTACGCTCCTCGTTAAGTCTTCCCAGTAGGACGGGGAGCCCCTCACGCTGCCATCGTTCCGCTGCCAGCCGTTCTTGAAACAAGTGAATCTTCTCGATCACTGCCTGTGCTTCACGAACATGCGGCGGTATCGCCGCGAGCCGCTCCGCCTCGAGCCTGGCCGCACGCTCTGCCTCTTCGGCAACCCGCTTGCCCCTCATCCCCGTGGTGACCCAGGCATCGCCCGACTTGCGACCAGATGGCACTTTCGCGCCTTTCGCCCTGAGCTCGGCAAGCCAGCGACGTCGGCCCTCGATGCAAGCGGCCTTGCCCTCGTCGGTCTTCGGTCCTGTCGACAAGCCACCGTGGTACCGGCAGCGCGTTTTGCCCGGCATGGGCCGAAGTCGACAGAACGGGTGGCGATGCTTTATCCGTCCATCAGGCATCGTGCGCCATGGCCGTTTGATGCGCGCGCCGCAGCGGCGGAACAGGCGATCGAGATCAGATGCGTGATAGCGTCGGGTCATGCAGACGAGGATAGCACACGATATTTACGTCAATCGAGTTTCTGAAAATTCAGCCAGCACGGTGATGAATTTACACTGAAAAAAATCCACAAACTGCGGCCTGAGCAGCTTCAAATTAGCAAAAATTGCTAATTCCGCGTCAGGCAATCGGCAGAAGGCAGCGTCGGAAATCCGTGTCCGACATGATGGAGCCGAAGCGGCCGAAGGTGGATAGGCAGTGCTCGACTTCCTGAGGGCGAACCCGCTGTATCCGGCGGATTTCACGATCAGGTCGGATGGGGTGTGTAGGCTCAATCCGGAGATGGCGAGGCGGATGGTGGGAGCCTGCCAAAACTACGCGGGGCTACCATGATGATAAGCCTCGCCGCGCAATCTTGATCAATAGCTTTGGCGCTTGCGATTGCGCGGGGAAGATGCCCGGACTACCGTCAAGGCCGCCGTACCTGGCGCCCGACCGCGCGAGAGCTTTGAGGCCGGTAAAGCGATCTGAGACTCGTGGACATCGCTGGATTGTTTCGTCCGCCGGCATTTACGCCTTGACCTGATATCGACCGCCAGTGTGCACTGAAGTGAGGATGACAACGTAAGCAACCAACTGAGGAGAGTTAACATGGCGAGCGGAATGCCATCAATGACAGCACTTTTAGGATTGCTGGCGGTCGCGGGCTACCAAAATCGCGACAAAATCGCCGAGATGCTCAAGGGCGCAGGAGCAACCGGAGGCAGCGGCACGCAACCGGGTTTGGGCGGCCTGCTAGGTAACTTGGGTGGAGAGTCCACCGGCGGCGTGGGAGGTCTTCTGGGCGGTGGACTTAGTGAATTGCTCGAGCGATTCAAGCAGAGTGGTCATGAAGAGGTTGCTAAGTCGTGGGTCAATGAGGGCCCCAACAAGGAGATAGCTCCACCTCAACTGAAACAGGTGATTGGGGCGGATGTCCTGGCAACCCTGGAAAAGCAAACCGGCCTCTCTCAGGACGAACTTCTCGCCAGGCTTTCGCGCGAATTGCCGACGGCCGTCGATAAATACACACCGGGCGGCCGGCTTCCAGGTCAAAGTGCCTAACCGTTTAAGCCATGGAGGAACGCGAGATGGGCATCATCTGGACGATCATTATCGGGTTTATTGCCGGCGTCATTGCCAAGTTCATCATGCCGGGACCGAATGAGCCGCAAGGGTTCATCCTTACCGCTATCCTTGGCATCGTAGGCGCGTTCGTTGCCAGCTTCCTCGGACAAATGCTTGGCTGGTACGGACCGGACGAAGGAGCCGGTTTAGTCGGCGCGGTGATCGGCGCCATCATCGTTCTTTTTGTGTACGGGTACTTTGCTGGCCGGAAAACGGCCTGACTTGTGATCCATCAGCAAACTGGGCTTCGCGCAATAGGGCTGGGGAGAGATCGAAACCGGGGGTTGATCTGGATGCCGCCCAATCCCGCGGGCGATCATCTACGCGATTTTGTTCACGAGCGCTTGGCTCAACCATCGGTTTTGTTCTGTCGTGACCTGAAATCCGCGCATTCTCAACTTGGGATTAGTATCATGCGTAGCGATATGAGCCGTCGCTTGGCGGCGGAGTTCCTCGGCACATTCTGGTTGGTCTTTGGCGGATGCGGTAGCGCGGTCCTCGCCGCTGCATATCCGCAACTCGGCATCGGATTTATGGGCGTGGCTTTCGCCTTCGGGCTGACCGTGCTCACAATGGCATATGCAGTGGGACACGTCTCAGGCGGCCATTTCAACCCCGCCGTGACTTTGGGTCTATGGTCCGCCGGGCGCTGCGCGAACAAACATGTACTCCCTTATATTGTTGCGCAGGTGATCGCAGCGATCGTGGCTGCTGCGGTGCTGTGGGTGATCGCGTCGGGAAAGTCTGATTGGGTCAGCGCCGGCTTTGCATCGAACGGCTACGGAGCCTTGAGCCCAGGGCATTATGGGATAGCCGCCTGTTTTATATGCGAGCTGGTGTTGTCATTCTTTTTCATCCTGATCATCGTCGGCACCACCTCGAAGGGGGCGGCGGTTGGCTTCGCCGGTATTCCGATCGGGTTGGCATTGACGCTGATCCATCTGGTCTCCATTCCGGTGACGAATACCTCGGTTAACCCCGCGCGCAGCACCGGTCCAGCCTTGTTTGCCGGTGGTGAATACATCGCGCAGCTTTGGATGTTTTGGCTGGCACCGATCGTGGGCGGCCTAATCGCCGGCGCAAT
>JAFAPG010000239.1 GCA_019247235.1 Acidobacteriota bacterium | reverse complement strand
CCGCCCACCGAGAGCGAATAGGAACCGCGAGCGGAAACCTCACTGCTGGCACCCCCGTTGAAGAAACTTTGCGGATTGGTCTCCTGCGCCGTTCCCGGCGTCAGGGTCGCTAATTGCACAAAATCGCGGCCGTTCAGAGGGAGCTCTGCGACCTGCTGCGATGTAATGACTTGCCCGAGAGTCGCATTCGTGGTTTCCACAGCTACTTCCGCCGCGCTGACTTCGACCTGTTCCGTCACCGACGCGGGGGCTAGCGAGAAGTTCAGTTCACGGCTTTCGTTAAGTTGCAGACGAACGTCCTTCTGTTCGGCAGGTTGAAATCCAGGAGACTCCACTCTGAGGGTATAGTTGGCCACCGGCAGCAAGGGGACAAGATAGTGACCCGATGCATCAGTGCTCGATTGGCGGGAGACACCGGTTCCTTGTGACGTGATGGTCACTTTTGCGCTCGTGATTACCGATCCAGTTCGATCAGTGACTGTCCCGGAAAAACTCCCGGTTGCTTGACCATACAGGTTTGGATAAGCGACGAAGAAGCAAAAAAAAGCGATGAAAGCGATCCTTTTCTCGGGCATGGTATTCCTCTTCGGCGAACGATGGCGACGGCCTGGAAGTTCTTAAGTTCATGCAAAGAGAGCCCGAATTACAACCCCGTACGCCCGGTGTTGTCAAGAGTGTATGTCTATCAAGAGAAAGAAGGATTTTTTAGGGCCGTTGCGGATTCTAGGATTTCGATCGAGTAGCCCACTCCTGGTCGAAACGCGAACGCGAGAGAAAAGATTTTTGTGTGCCTGGGCTCATGGTAGATAGTCCGGCGTAAAGATTCGCCCGGCGGACAGCTTCAGATTCTGCATATCCTTCGGCCAGAAACACGGCGAAACTTCCGATAAAAGCGTCCCCAGCTCCCGTGGTGTCAACCGTAGAGACAGAAAAAGCGGGCACGTGTTCGCTTCCTTCCGCTCCGGAAACCAGCGCACCTTTTTCGCCCAGGGTGATGATGACCCGGCGTATGCCCGACGAGAGAAGCTTCCGGGCGCATTGTTTGCTTGCTTCGAGGTCCCCCACGGCCATCCCGGTAATGGTCTCGGCCTCGCTTTCATTGGGCAACAAGTAGTCGAGACCCGCGACGGCTGCGAAATCGATCGCCTGGCCGGGCGCCGGATTCAGGATGCAACGTATGCCATGGTTCCGCGCAAACTGTACAGTGTGGTACACCGTCCTGAGGGGAATCTCGCATTGTAAAACGATCGAATCCGCTTGTCTGAGGATCTCGCCCGCTGCGTCGACATCGTGGGGTTCAAGCTTATCGTTCGCCCCCTTCACCACGATGATGCGGTTCTGGCCCGAAGGTTCGACGAAGATTGGGGCAACTCCACTTGACACCCCTTCGATGGCGCGAACGTGGGTGGTGTCGATGCCAAGCTTACGGAAGTTTTCGATCGTAGCCGGACCGAAAAGGTCAGCGCCAACCCGCGCGACCATCGAGACATCAGCGCCGCAGAGCTTGGCGGCCACGGCCTGATTGGCACCTTTGCCGCCGAAGCCAAGATCAAAATTATGGCCGAAAATCGTCTCCCCCGGTTTGGGGAATTGCTCGGCGAAGGTGGTCAAATCGATGTTGGCGCTTCCGACCACAGCAATGCGGGGGCGTTTTGCCATCGAATTCGAATCTCCACAGGCTCACCAAAAACTTGCCTTCGGGAGACCGAGTGTAGTGATCACGCGCGAAAGCTGTCAATAGCGAGCCATTAGCTTTTCACCTTGACACGATTTCTGCTCGAAGACTAGGCTACCTTGCCGGCACCTTGCGGAGAGCAGAAGACGGTAAAATCTTCCAAGCATGGCAGTATGCAAAACCGCGTCGTCTTCGTCCTATCCCCGGCCTTATCGCTTCGAGAGCTATCGCCGACAACCACCAAGAAGATCATCCTCGATGAGAATGCCGATACCCGCGACACCCCGGCTCTCATGCACCGTTGAATTCGCCCAAGCTAGATTCTTGTGCCATCATATTGCCCTGGCAGGTGGCACCTCTTTTCTTTGAGACCCTGGCCTCAAGAATTCACGCCAAGTGCAGAGACAATGACAACCTGGCGTGGTCTGATCCGATGGAAGGTGCATGTGGCTTCGGTTGTCGAAGGCGAGAACGAAGCAGCATCCTAGGAGCAACCAATGTTCACACCACAGACTCTGGGAGTCGCATTATTGATGATGATCACCAGTGCTATCTGTTGGGGTTCATGGGCTAACACCTTTAAAGGCGTGAAGAACTATCGTTTTGAGCTTTTCTACTGGGATTATGCAATCGGTATTTTCCTGATCTCACTCCTGCTGGCGCTCACCATGGGCAGCGTCGGCCAGGATTCCTCAAGCTTTCTGCACAACGTTCACGCCGCGGACACCTCAAACATCCTGCACGCGCTCGTTGGCGGAGCTTTGTTCAATCTTGCCAACCTGCTGCTGGTGGCGGGCATTGACATGGCCGGCCTGGCAGTGGCATTCCCGATTTCTATTGGCATAGCTCTGGTAGTGGGCGTGGTCTTAAGTTATGTGCAGCAGCCAAAGGGCAATCCAATCATGCTAGCAATCGGCGTAGGCTGCGCTTTGCTGGCTGTCATCTTCGACGGTAAAGCTTACGGGAGCCTTTCATCCCTCGGGCGTGCAATCTCACGTAAGAGCCTCGTCACCTGCGTCATTTCTGGCGTTCTGATGGGTCTTTGGGCCCCGTTCCTGACCCACGCCATGACACGCGGCAACACCTTGGGGCCATATAGCGCCGCCGTCTTCCTAACCCTCGGCGCGCTCGCCTCCTGCTTCCTCTGGAATATCTACTTCATGAAGCACCCCCTGGTAGGCGAACCGGTCAGCCTTGCGGGATTCTTTCGCGCTCCTCTCTCGGCTCACGCACTAGGAACGCTCGGCGGCGCTATTTGGGGAACTGGCACAGTGTTCAATCTCGTGGCGGCCAGTTTAACCGGAGTCGCCACATCCTAAGCCATTGGCCAGTCCGCTCCTATGGTCGCGGCCCTTTGGGGAATCTTAGTGTGGCACGAGTTCCGTGGTTCCGGTTCTCGCGCCAGGACCTATCTGCTGCTGATGTTTATTTCCTACGCTCTGGCAATCGCATTGGTGGCCCGTGCAACCGCTTAGAGGCATGCCTGCAAATGCCCCCCGCCCGGCTAGGCGAAAAGGTGGGCCGCGACTCCGCCTGCTGATTTTGGCAATATTGCTCGCAGCCCGGCTGCGTTCTTTTTCTGAGGAAAAACGAAAGGTCATTATCGACCAGGATGCCGCCGGACCAGCTGGCACCGATCAACAATCGATGCTTTTGCTGATTCAGTCGCCGCAGACGGAAGTCCTGGGTATAACCGTAGTCACTGGCGATCAATGGCTAAAAGCCGAGGTGGCGCACACCTTACGCATGCTAGAACTCATCGGACGCACCGACATTCCCGTCGTGCCAGGAGCCGAATATCCGCTGCTGCGGCGCAAAGAGGAAACTGAACTTTTAGAGCAACACTATGGTCATTTTGCTTGGTTAGGCGCCTGGACGCCGCGACTTTATCATGCCGCGGAGCAATTGGGGGACCTACCCGAGGGCATGCCAACAATTTCGCCGGCTAAAGAAGATGCTGCCCATTTTTTGAGTCGCATGGTGCACAAGTTTCCGAACCAGGTAACCATCTATGAAGGGGGCCCGATGACCAACTTGGCATTAGCCATCGCGCTCGATCAAGATTTTGTCTCTTTGGCCAAGGAACTGGTTTTTATGGGCGCCAGTCTCAATCCAATTACTTCCGATCCCGAATTCACCAACACGCCGCGACGAGAGTTTAATCTCTGGTTTGACCCCGAAGCGGCGCACGTCGTCCTTCGAGCTGGCTGGAAAAAAATTGTGTGCACGCCAGTTGATGTTTCGGTAAAAACACGTTTA
>JAFAPG010000203.1 GCA_019247235.1 Acidobacteriota bacterium | reverse complement strand
GGATGGCACCTCGAATAAGGGGCGTCTGGGGGCCAATGCAATTCTGGCGGTTTCGATGGCGGCCGCACGCGCGGCAGCCGCATGCTTCGAGCTTCCCCTGTACCGCTACCTGGGCGGTGCGGGGGCGAATACGTTGCCCACACCCATGATGAACATTCTCAACGGAGGCGCTCACGCCGACAACAACGTGGACTTCCAGGAATTCATGGTCATGCCGGTTGGCGCGCCCTCGTTCGGCGAAGCATTACGCTGGGGAGTTGAAGTCTTTCATACCTTGAAGAACGTCCTCAAGAAGCGGGGCTATAACACCGCCGTGGGCGACGAGGGTGGCTTTGCTCCATCGCTGAAATCGAATGTGGAAGCGATTGAAGTCGTGCTCGAAGCCATTGAACAAGCCGGCTATAGACCCGGCCGAGAGATCGCTATCGCTCTCGACCCGGCGGCTAGCGAATTTTATAAGGACGGCAAGTACGTGTTCAAAAAATCCGATAAGTCCTCCAAGAGCTCTGAAGACATGGTGCGTTACTGGGCGAAGTGGGCCGCGGACTATCCCATTATTTCGCTCGAAGATGGATTAGCGGAAGATGACTGGCCAGGTTGGGAATTATTGACCAAGGAGCTTGGGGGCAAGATTCAGCTGGTCGGCGATGACCTATTTGTGACCAACGTCGAGCGCCTGCAGCAAGGAATTAACCATCGGGTAGCCAACTCGATTTTGATCAAAGTCAATCAGATCGGTACGGTTAGTGAAACCCTGGATGCAATCGATCTTGCGCGGCGCCATCGCTATACTTCGGTGATCTCACATCGTTCTGGGGAGACCGAAGATACGTTTATTGCCGATTTGGCGGTGGCCACGGGCGCTGGCCAAATTAAAACCGGTTCGGCTTCTCGAACTGATCGTGTTGCTAAATACAATCAATTGTTGCGCATCGAAGAAGAGCTGGCCGCAGGAGCACAGTTTTTGGGGGTTAACGCCGTGAACTACGACGGCCATTGAGACCCGCCCGCGCGGCGCAGTAGCGAAATCGGCCGGCCGCTCAGCCTACGGAAGGTCGGAAAAAATTCCAGGAGCTACGAGCTTTGTCCCCACCAAAACCGCTTGTGCTGATTGTCCTCGATGGGTGGGGATATCGCGCCGCGACTTCGGCGAACGCCATCGCGCTGGCACGCAAGCCCACCTATGATCGTTTGCTCGCGCAGTATCCGAACACTCTAATTCACACCAGTGGTCCCTACGTCGGGCTGCCAGATGGGCAAATGGGAAATAGCGAAGTGGGCCATTTGAATATTGGCGCCGGCCGTATCGTTTACATGGACTCCACGCGCATTGAACTGATGATTCAGCGGGGAGAATTTTTTGAGCATCCGGTCTTGCTCCAGGCCATGAAAACCGCCTGTATCGGAGGAAGGCAGCTGCATTTGTGCGGTCTGGTCTCAGACGGGGGTGTCCATTCTTATCAGAGTCATCTGCATGCGTTGCTAAAAATGGCACGACAGAACGAAGTCGAACGGGTTTTTGTGCATGCCTTTATGGATGGACGCGATACCTTGCCGACGAATGGGGCTGCCTATCTCGAGCAGCTTGAGCAGGTGATGCGCGAACTCAACTGCGGGAAAATTGCCACCGTGAGTGGGCGTTACTACGCCATGGACCGGGACCGCCGTTGGGAACGCGTTGCTAAGGCCTATAGCGCTATGGTGTTTGGCGAAGCCGAGGGTGGACGCTATAGCGACGCGGTTTTCGCGGTAAAGGAATCTTACAACAAGGCAGTGACGGATGAGTTTATCGTGCCCTTCGTGTGTACCGATGCCAAGCATCGGCCGCTCGCTATGATCCGGGATGAAGACGCATGCATTTGCTTCAACTTTCGAGCTGACCGCGTGCGGCAGATCACCCGCGCGTTGGCTCGCAACAGCGGACTTAACGAGCTCGCGGGCCGAGATCTCGAGGGCGCCGAAGATCTTGATCGTGTAATCCCTCGTAATCGTGTTCCCAACAACCTTCATTACGTGGCGATGACGCGCTACGATAAGAAGTTCTCACTCCCGGTGGTAATACCTCCGCAATCGCTCAACAACATTTTGGCCAATGTGTTGGCCGAGATGAACATGCGAAATCTACGAGTAGCAGAGACGGAGAAGTACGCACACGTTACCTACTTTTTTAATGGCGGGATCGAACAACCTTTTCCGGGGGAGGACCGCTCTTTGATACCTTCTCCCAAAGTAGCGACCTACGACTTAAAGCCGGAAATGAGTGCCGCCGCCATTGCCGACACCGTCGTCAAAGCGGTTGAGGGCGGAACATTTGATGTCATTATCGTTAACTTTGCTAATGCCGATATGGTAGGTCATTCCGGAAAAATAGAACCAACTATCAAGGCGGTGGAGATGGTAGACGCCTGTTTAGGCACAATCGAGAGGGCAGTGCGAACCAAAGGTGGCGCCATGCTGATCACGGCTGACCATGGCAACGCCGAAATGATGATCGATCCTGTCACCGGGGGCCCTCACACCGCACATACCACTAACCCGGTTCCGTTCATTGTGGTAGCCGAAAATGCCCAACAGTTTACGCTTAAGAGCGGCGGCTCGTTGCGTGATATCGCGCCTACTGTGCTTGCGATGTTGGGTCTTACTGAGCCCAAAGACATGAGCGGTATCGATCTTCGAGTGCTAAGAAGTGGCTAGGGTAGAATTCGGAATGCTCGATGGCTGCAGGTAATGAAAAACCCGTGAGACCTGCCGGCATTGTCCCCGATCTATGACAAGATCCGCCGATCTGCCGATCAAAAAGTTATTAATTCTCACCCACCATCGGCTCGATCTGTGGATTGCCCCAGAATGGTTTTCCGATCGCATTCGCAAGCTCTATCCACAACTCGAGGTAGTTCGATTGAACACCTACGAGGGAATTGAAGATGAACTTGAAGACGCCGACGTTGCTTTTACGGCCTCCCTTCGTCCCGAGCAGTTTAGAGTCGCGCCGCGTTTGCGCTGGGTTCATTCTCCGGCCGCCGCCGTCCATCAACTGCTGTTTCCCGAATTCGTAGCCAGTGACGTGGTGCTCACCAATGCGCGCGAGGTTCACGGGCCGGTGGTCGCTGAGCACGTGCTTGGATTGATGTTTGCTCTGGCGAAGAAAATTCCCGAGTCAGTTCGCTATCAGCACATGCACATCTGGGCACAGGGCATTCTGTGGTCCGCTCCGTCCCGCCCGCGGGAGCTTCAAGGGGCCACCGTCGGGCTGGTAGGGGTGGGAAGTATTGGTAGAAATGTGGCGAAGCATGCATCGCATCTTGGCATGCATGTGATTGCCGTCCGCGAACATACGGATAGGGAAAAGCCGGAGTTTGTGGATCAAGTCCTGCCCACGCAGAAGCTTAATGAAATGCTCGAGCTCGCCGATTACCTGGTGCTTTCTCCACCTCTAACTCCAGAAACCCGGGGAATGATTGCCCGAGATCAGCTGTCGAGAATGAGACCGGGATCGTTTTTGATCAACGTTGGGCGCGGACCACTGATTCATGAAGAGGATCTTTGGCTGGCCCTGCGAGAGCGTCGGATCGCAGGCGCTGCCCTGGACGTTTTCGAAAACGAACCCTTGCCTGCTGATTCTCCCTTGTGGGACTTGGACAACCTTTTGATTACTCCACACACCGCGGGTATGAC
>JAFAPG010000191.1 GCA_019247235.1 Acidobacteriota bacterium | reverse complement strand
CGAAAGACTTTTATTTTCTCATGAGAAGTAGGCAGAATATGTTCACCGTCCAGTTTGACCTCCTCAAAGAGTTTCTCCCCCGGTCGTAGCCCGGTGAAACGAATCTGAATATCTTCGTCGGGCTTGAAGCCGGCCATGATGATCATTTTTCTTGCCAGATTTAGAATCCGTATCGGTTTGCCCATTTCAAGTACAAAAATTTCCGAACCCTTGCCAATTGTGGAAGCATGAAGGACCAACTGCACTGCTTCTTGTACGGTCATGAAATATCGCCGAATGTCAGGGTGGGTAACTGTGACCGGGCCACCGGCGGCAATTTGATTTTGAAAAATCGGCACAACACTACCGTTACTTACTAGGACATTGCCAAATCGCACAGATACGAAGCGCGTGAGCTGATCTACGGAGGAACGTTTGGCAGTAACAATCAGCTCGGCCACGCGTTTAGTCAGCCCCATGACGCTAGTTGGATTCACTGCTTTATCGGTGGAGATCATGACAAAGGTGCGAACATCGTTCCGGCACGCTGCTTGCACAAGGTTCCAAGTCCCCAACACGTTGTTTCTGGCTCCTTCGCAGGCGTGCTCTTCCACGATAGGCACATGCTTATATGCGGCCGCATGAAAAATTGACTGCACACCAAAACGATAGATGATGTCGTCGATCCGCCGCAGTTCACGGATGTCTGCCAGCTGCGGCCTTACCTGCAATTCGGGAAACTTATTACGGAGCTCTGCTTGTAACCGGAACATCTCGCTTTCGGCCTGATCGAGCGCAATCAGGCAACTAGGATTTAATTCGGCGAGCTGGCGGCACAGTTCCGATCCGATGGAACCTGCCGCACCTGTCACCAAAACTGGCTTCCCTGAGACGGTCGGCCGCACATCTTCCGACTCCAGCTTTACCGGGTCGCGGTCGAGAAGGTCGGTTACAGAGATGTCGCTTCTCCCGACAGAAATCCTCCCACTGATCAGCTCCCCTAGGCCAGGTACGACGCGACATGAGAGGCCGGTGGCTCGGGCCCAGTCGAGGGCTACTCGAATCTGTCGCCCACTGGCCGAAGGCATGGTAACCGCAATTTCTTCCACTCGCGGTTGCTTATCCCTGAAACCGGCTACGATTTGAGAAGCGTGCGATCCCATTCCCAACACGGGAAGGCCGGCTAACTGCGCCTGTTGTTTCCTCGGGTCATCATCGAGAAAACCTAGGACCTGATAACCCAGGCTCGGGTTATCCCGAATCTCTCGTGCCAAGGCAATCCCCGCAACCCCGGCGCCATATATGAGCAGCCCCTTAGCACCCTTTGCATGGCGCTTGTTTAAGAGTTCCTCGTGCACGCGCATGGCAAAACGCGTCCCTGCAGTGACCAGGAAGCACATTAGAAAGTCGAGAAAGTAAACAGAGCGAGAGAAGGTCGCCCCCAGGGTCAAGAGGGTAACGAGGGTAAACGCGCCGGAAGAAATCAGGTTAGCCCTGAGAATTCTCAATAGATCCGGAAAGCCCAGGTATCTCCACCACCGCTCATTGTGCAGGCCCATGGCGTAGAAAACCGTTATCTTAACCAATAGCGCAATCAGCAACCCACGTCGTAAGATGGCGAACTCGAGCGGGGGAATTGAAAAATCGAACCTCAAGAGAAATGCCATCCACAACGAGAGGCCGACCAGTACTGCCCGGCACGATCCGGCTAACACATGCCGCCGAAAAAGAGTTTGCATCATTAGGCTCCAACGACCATCACTGCTGGTTTGCGCGCTTCTTCCGCGACTTTAATTACCGCCTCGGCCACGTAGCGGACTTGCTCTTCCGTCATAGCGGGATACAGTGGTAGCGACACCAGCCGCGGATACATGGCCAGCGCCCGAGGACACTGGTTCTCGGGACGGTCGGCGAACTGGGAAAAAAACGGATGCAACGGGATAGGTATGAAATGCACACTGGTGCCGATTCCACGGTCACGTAAGGAGAGGATGAAGTCGTCCCTTCCTATGGTGAGCTGGTCCAGATTTAAGCGCAGCATGTAGAGATGCCATGCGTGTCGTGAATCGCTCCGGTCAAGTGGCAGTTCAAACAGATCGCAGTCAGCTAACCACTCAGAGTAGAGATCGGCATAACGTTTCCGTACGGCCGTGAACTCCTCGAGCTTTCGCAATTGGTGGACTCCAATGGCCGACTGCAAATCGTTAAGGTTATATTTGAAGCCGGTGGCCAGCACTTCGTAGAACCAATTTCCACGGTCCGTGTAACGGTTCCAGGCGTCCCGACTGATACCGTGTAGGCAAAGCATCTTCATGGTTTCCGCCACTCTGTCGTCATGCGTGGTCACCATACCGCCCTCCCCGGTGGTGAGATTCTTGGTGGCGTAAAAACTGAAAGCCGCCGCGTCGCTATAATATCCCTGCTCGGGATTACCGGCACCGATCGGCCACCCTAAATAATGAGCGCCGGCTGCATGTGCGCAGTCCTCGATCACGAATAAGCGGTGGCGGCGCGCAATACTCCAGATGGCATGCATGTCACAGGGAAGCCCTGCGAGGTGCACCGGAATAATGGCGCGAGTCTTGCTGGTGATACGCTCCAGGATGGCAGCGGGATCGATGTTGCCGTCCTCACCCACATCGGCCAACACCGGCGTTGCGCCCACATGTAATATGACGTTCACCGTCGCGCAGAAAGTTACCGGAGTAGTGATCACCTCGTCTCCTGGACCGATGCCGAGCGCGGCGAGCGCCAGGTGCAGTCCGGCGGTACAGGAGTTCACTGCCAAGGCGTGCGGCGCCTGCACATAACGACGAAAATCCTCCTCAAAGCGAGCGGTGCGAGGCCCGGTCGTAATCCAGCCGGATCGCAGCGTACCGACGACCTCATCGATT
>JAFAPG010000187.1 GCA_019247235.1 Acidobacteriota bacterium | reverse complement strand
CATCGATGCCCGATCGCACACGGTCGAGAAGAAGGGTTTTCGGTGGCGCCTGCGGATGCGGATACACCTCAATTTCGTATCCTCGTTGTCGGAGTAGATCCAGAGCTCCACCGATGTCACAGGTGGCAAAAACACGAAACCTGGCTCTCTCGGCCTGAGTTGAAGGTTTGTCCCCACTCATTTGCGCCTCTTGCCGCCTGGCGTACTCTGACGGCGGTCATCTCCAGCAAACAGCCAACGTGTGGCACTGGGCGCAAATTTCTTCTCCCAGAAGCCAAACGCCACTTGGGGTCGCAAATAGAACAATGGATCCTTTAAGGCGAGTAGGTTGTCTGCCATCTCGCCCAACTTCCAGGCGTACTTTTTTTCATACAGCGGAATGAACTCGCGAATGCGACGGATATCGCGTTCGGTCTCAACCGTCCCTTCCACAATAACTGCCTCGGCCGCATTTGCCGTACACATTGTGCAATGGGGATTGGCTGCCAGGTTCTGGGCCTTTCTTGAGGTTGCGCCAGTACTGAAATAGAGCGCCCCGTTCAACCATTGCGCCCACACCACCACAGGTATTGCGCATGCATCAGCGCCGAGACCCCGCTCGCATCTGTTGCCGTGGCAAGTGAAGGATCATCGTGGAGAAGTCTCCTCAATTTTTCCTCATCCCCTTGCTTAATCGCAGAAAGTACATCGGATGAATTGGGCAAAATGTGCTCCTTGAGGCGCAAGCCGGTAGGTTCGAATTGTACGACCCCTTTTCCTCCCGCGGAGGTCCGCTAGCATTGCAATTACTCAAATATAATAGATAGGTAGGCAGTCGGGCCGGACGGCCGCTCGCTACGCTTCATCGCGCAGAGAGAGGAAAGTCCGAACTCCGCAGAGCAGTGTGCCGGATAACGTCCGGGCGGCTGATGTGAAGATCAGCTGACGGAAGTGCCACAGAAAACATACCGCCCCAGGTTGGCTTAAGACCCTTTTGCTTTGCGGAAGGGTTTTGGGTGGTTTGGGGTAAGGGTGAAAAGGTGCGGTAAGAGCGCACCGCCGTCTCAGTAATGAGGCGGGCAGGGAAAACCCCACACGGAGCAAGACCAAATAGGGAGGGAGCTTCGGCTTCTGCCGGGGCGCGTGCTGGCTCGGTGCGCTAAACCTTCGGGTAGGTCGCTAGAGCCATGCAGTAATGCGTGGCCCAGAGGAATGGTCGTCCTGCTGGCAACAGCAGACAGAATTCGGCTTATATGGTCCGGCTGCCTCACTTATCTTTTGTTGCAAGCAGTTCGAAAGGCGCACCCGAGAGAAATATCGAAATTTGAGCTTCTTCCAGACTCGAAGTGGATCCTTTCAGCGGCCTTTTCTGTGCGTGGACCCGCCTGACCCAGCTTTTGCCTTGCGATCTGGTTCTTGAATGCGGCACGGCATAGCGCCTCGCGGTAGTGTGCAAGCACATCACGGCAGAGCCGATTGAGAGCATCGTAGATGGGACGAGCGCGCCTTCGGCAGTTGGTCGGAGAACGACGATACGAGTAACGCCGCTTAGTCGACGGAAAAGCGCGCTTCAGCAGTTCGTACAACCAAGCGGACCAGGTGCTTCCTCGAAGGTGACGTGTACGGTTCAGCCCTTCGATAAAGTCCAAGATCGTGCTCGCCTTGGTTTCAATGACACCTTCCATCACGATCTTGCCGGCCGTATTCCTGATCGCGACCGAGATGCTTTCCTTATGCACGTCCATGCCGATACCTTTACAGCTAGTCATACAAGCGGCTCCTTTCTCAGCCCTGAAGCAAAAGCGTACGTTGCCCCGCGTTTGAAAGACATGCAAAACCCAGAAGCTCCGAGGCACGACACACGGCAGCCACGCCGGCATTGGCGGCAGGATGGCCGCCCAACCTAGTATCGGAAACTGGGTCACGCCCGAGCCACTTCTACGCTGGCCCCCTATGCAGACGTGTCCTTATATGCCGATGGGCGGTGTTCCGCTCAGTATGCGATTGGGCCGCTTTGCTGGTTCTTGGTCAAAATCCTTGGTTGTGCTGGTTGTGCCCAGCCGCTGTGCCACTTTAGTCTGCTTCACTCTATCTGCAGGTTTCAGTAGCAGTTTGTTCCCGAAACAGCGCTTATATACTTAGAGGCCGATTTATCCCCTCGTCCTACGGGAGGCTGCAATGCAAGCTGCTGCTACGAAGCTAATTTCTGAGTCGTTGTTCCAAAGTTGCGCAGACCGCGCGCCGATTTATGATCGTGAAAACCGATTCTTCACAGAAGACTTCGAGGAGCTCCGAGTAGCCGGATACCTGTTGATGCCCGTGCCCTCCGAGTTAGGGGGCTGGGGAATGACGTTGCCGGAGGTCTGTCGCGAGCAGCGTCGCCTGGCGTACCACGCACCCGCAACCGCTCTTGGGCTGAATATGCACCTGTATTGGATGGGTGTAGCAGCCGATC
>JAFAPG010000564.1 GCA_019247235.1 Acidobacteriota bacterium | reverse complement strand
GGGTCAAAACTTCTTCGGAGCTGAGCGGCTGGATGGCATGCAAAACTTTGGCCTGCTCGTCACGGACGGCATTGGCTTCGAATGACACCGGCGGCTCCATGGCAGTCAGACTGATGAGCTGCATGATGTGATTCGGTACCATATCGCGCAAAGCGCCGGCTTGATCGTAGTAGCTGCCCCGCTGCTCGACGCCCACGGTCTCGGCCACTGAGATCTGCACGTGATCGATGTAACGGCGATTCCAAATGGGCTCGAAGATGCCGTTGGCAAAGCGAAACGCGAGTATATTTTGCACCGTCTCTTTGCCTAGATAATGATCAATGCGGTAGATCTGCTTTTCAGTGATGAACTTGAGCAGGTGCTGATTCAGGGCTTTGGCCGATTCCAGATCGTGGCCGAAAGGTTTCTCGACGATGACCCGGCGCCAGTAGCTGTCTTTTTCCTCCATTAAGCCGACCGAAGCCAGTTGTTCGACAATAGGACCGAAAAAGTTCGGCGCCGTGGCTAGATAAAAGAAGTAATTCTCCCTGGTGGAATGTTCCTGATTGAGTTTCTCAAGCGTGGATTTGAGTTGAGAGTAGACATTTTTGTCGTCAAACTCTGCCGTGATGTAGTACATCCGCTGCTTGAACCACTCCCAGATCTTCGAATCGATGTCGTTACCGGCATAGTGGCGAATATCCTCCGACAACTTACTCCGAAAGTCATCGGTAGACATGGGGCTATGAGAGATGCCGAGGATGGCGAACTCATGGGCGAGAAGTTCAGCTTTGGCTAAGTTATAGAGGGCCGGAACCAGTTTACGCCGGGTCAGATCTCCAGCCGCGCCGAAGATCACCATGATACAGGGGTCAGCCACGCGTCCCGGGACACGCTGGCTTTGAGTGAGTACCTCGGCTTGTGCCATTGCCATCCTCTCCATCATGCAGACTTTTTCTCGATGACCGGTTCCAGATGTCCGCCAAACTTCTGCCGCATCGCCGACAGCACTTTTTCCGCGAAGGTGTGTTCCTGGCGGGATCGGAAGCGCACAAACAACGCCGCCGAGAGCACATCGACGGGCACAGCTTCGTCGATCGCCGCCTCGATCGTCCAACGGCCTTCCCCGGAATCCTGAACGTATCCGGAATACTCGGAAAGGCTAGGATTTTCCGCCAAGGCCATGGCCGTCAGATCGAGCAGCCATGAGCTGATGACGCTGCCCCGGCGCCAAACTTCGGCAATGTCGGCAAGATTCAGATCGTACTGCTGATCCCGCGGGAGCTCGGGCTTGTTCGCGTTGCGAAAAATATCAAAGCCTTCGGCGTAGGCTTGCATGATTCCGTACTCGATGCCGTTGTGCACCATTTTGACAAAATGGCCGGCGCCCGAGGGTCCGCAGTAGATGTATCCCTCTTCGGCCGTGCCCGGCATTTTTTCCCGCCCCGTGGTGCGCGGGATGCTTCCTCGTCCTGGCGCCAGAGTTTTGAAGATTGGGTCCAGTTGTTCGACGACCTCCTTGGGACCACCAATCATCATGCAATAGCCGCGTTCGAGCCCCCAGACGCCGCCGCTCGTGCCCACATCAACGTAATGAAGGCCGCGTTCCCGAAACAGTTTCGAGCGGCGAATGTCGTCCTTAAAATAAGAGTTGCCGCCATCAATGAGAATATCTCCGGCGCGCATTCCTTGGGCAATTGCCTGTGCAGTGGTTTCGGTCGGATCGCCGGCTGGAACCATGAGCCAGGCGATGCGTGGCGACGCGAGCTTCGAGCAAAAATCATCGAGCGACGAAGAGCCTACGGCGCCTTCGCTCGTCATGTTCTTCACTGCCTCGGGGCTGAGATCGGTGACCACCACCTCGTGGCCGCCCCGCATCAGGCGCCGCGCCATATTGGCCCCCATTCTTCCTAGACCAACCATTCCAAGACGCATGCGGATAACTCCTTGAGCGCATCGATATTAAGGTTCCCAACCTCGTCGGGCGCAATGACTCGTCCGAGAGGAATTGACAGGCGAGCAATCAAGCCAACGCTTGCTCAACCGCGGCCAACAGACTAGAAAGCCCGCGACTGATATCCTTGCCGAGATGCACCCTCAGTGCGCGCCGACCGCGTTCGGCCAGCACCTGGAAGTCGCCGCGCGCCTGGGCGGATTTCACCACTCCAAATGTGTATTTTTGTCCGGGTACGGGCAAATCCAGCGCGTCATCACAGGTTATCTGCAGGAAGACCCCGCTATTCGGCCCGCCTTTATACGCCTGTCCGGTGGAGTGCAAAAATCTCGGGCCAAAGCCGAGACAGCTAGCCACCTGCCTGCGATCGCGAACCAACTGGCGGATTCTTGCCAGCTCGCCTTCATGCTGCTGATTTATCTCGACATAAGCCAGCAGAGCAAAGTAATCGCCTACTCCAATACGATCCAGGTGCGCGCGCAGATAGCCGGAAAGTGAGGGCGAGCGGCCTAACGCGCGCGAATTCGCGGGATCGGTGAACAGCTGAATACCGTTTTGCTCGAAGATTGGCTCTTCGGAGGGAAGCGCCCCGGATTTTTCATATTCGGCCGTAAGCTTTCGGGTCACGACCTTACTGGCTTCAACGTCGGGCTGGTTAAAGGCGTTGATGCCTAAGATCGAACCAGCCACTGCGGTAGCTATCTCCCAACGGAAGAATTCTTGCCCGAGATCATAGAGATCCGACACCGAGATGCGGACCACAGGATGCCCGGCTTTTTGAAGAGCATCAACTTTGGAATCCTGCTCCGGATCCGGGCGGGGCTCGAAGCGTAAATACGCGAACAGACGATCGCGGCCATAGACGTCTTGGCTGCCCAGTTGCTCGTGGTCAACCGGAATTATGCCCGTGCCCTGTTTGCCAGTTGATTCGGCCAAAAGCTGTTCCAGCCAGGCGCCCAGATCAGCGATGGCGGGCGAGGTGATGAGGGTGACTTTGTCCCGACCGGATTTGGCCGCGGTGCCCAGGATGATGCCTAGCATTACGCCGGGATTGTTTTCTACCGGCACCGAGGCGGCACATGCCTGCACCATCTCTTCGCTGCGGTCGAGCAATTTGGCCGTATCGAGTCCCATCACCGCCGCCGGCACCACCCCAAAGTTCGAAAGAGCCGAGTAGCGTCCGCCAATCGCAGAGACCCCATGGAAAATGTAGCGAAACTTGTCCGCCTCCGCCTCTTTTTCAAGCTTGGAGCCGGGATCGGTTATGGCGATGAAATGCGCGCCGGCCTTCCCCGCTCCGAGCGTTTGTGTTGCCCGCTCGAAGAAGTACCGCTTAAAGATGTTCGGCTCGAGCGTGGTCCCGGACTTGCTCGAAACAATGAACAGCGTCTTCGCCAAGTTCACCCGGTTCTCGAAGGCCTTCACCTGTTGGGGGTCGGTCGAGTCGAGGACGTGCAGTTGGGGGAACCCGTCGATAGGTCCGAAGCTCTTGGCCAGAACCTCGGGACAGAGACTCGATCCGCCCATTCCCAGCAATAGAATGTCGGAAAAGCCCTCCTGGCGGACCTCTTCGGCCAATCGTTTAAATTGGTCTTTCTTTTCCAGCTGCTTTTCCGCTATATCCAGCCAACCCAGCCACTGGGATTCATCGCTGCCCGTCCAGAGAGAAGACTGTCTTTGCCACAATTGCCGCACCTTACCGCCCGCGCGCCAGTCATTCACGGCTTCCCCGACCAGCTTCGAGAGGTTTTCGTCGAGGCGATAGCTTTGCTGGCTAATTTTAGGAGTGGAGGCCCCTTGGGCGCTTTTTTCAACCGCCTCGAGCAGCTTGTCGAAAGCCTCTTCGAACAAACGGACCCCATCCTCGGTGAGCAGATTCGTGATTTGATCGATCGAAATGCCGTGCCGGCCCAGCTCGCGCATGACTTGGTGGGCACCGTCGATGGCCTCGGTCAGGGTCTCGCGCGGTTGTCCGTGGTCGCGGAAAGCATCAAAGGTTGCCGGAGGCATGGTGTTCACCGTGTCGCGGCCAATCAACTCCTCTACATACAGAATGTCCGAGTAGGCGGGATTTTTGGTGCTGGTGCTGGCCCACAGCACACGCTGCGTCTGCCCCCCTAACGCCTTTAGCTTTTCCCAGCGTGGGCCAGAGAAGATCTTCAAATAACGCTCGTAGGCAAGCTTGCCGTTAGCGACCGCGACTTTGCCCAGCAGGGCTTTGAGCGATTGCTCCTCAGTTGGGTTCTTGGTCGATTTCAGGCGGCGGGAGATCTCGGCGTCTACGGAATTGTCAATGCGGCTGATGAAAAAGCTGGCTACACTGGCCAGGCCTTGGATCTCGCCGCCCCCATTCGCCCGTTTTTCCAGGCCGCGCACGTACGCTTCGGCCACCTGTTGATACACCTCTTGCGAGAACAGGAGGGTCACATTGACGTTGATGCCTTCGCTAATTAGTTGCTCGAAGGCCGGGATACCCTCGGCCGTACCCGGAACCTTGATCATGATGTTGGGCCTAGCAACGGTCTTCCACAGGCGCCTGGCTTCCTCAAGTGTGCCCTGAGTGTCACGAGCCAGGTAAGGCGACACTTCAAGGCTGATGTAGCCGTCCCGGCGATTTGACTGCTCATAAACGGGGCGAAGCAGGTCGGCGGCGTCTTGAATGTCACGCACGGCGAGTATTTCGTATCGAGCCTTGGCGTCGAGGTCGGTACGCGAGCGCAGAGACGTCAGCAGGTCGGCATAGTCGGTGCTGCCAGCGATGGCTTTCTCGAAGATCGCCGGGTTTGAGGTCATTCCGCGGAGGCCGTCTTCCTCGATCAAACGTTTTAGCTCTCCGCTCGT
>JAFAPG010000558.1 GCA_019247235.1 Acidobacteriota bacterium | reverse complement strand
GTTCCAGGTTTAGCATCTGGGAAAAACGATGACCCACCAATTTTCCGCCTCCTATCTTAGCGACGTCACAGCTTTATTTCACTTCTATAAGCGCCTGGCAGAAGGAGCCATGGAACAGGTTCAAGACCAAGAACTGCTCGCCACTCTCGACCCGGAGATGAACTCCATTGCTCTGATTGTGAAGCACATGGCCGGCAACATGCGCTCTCGCTGGACGAACTTTCTCACCAGCGATGGGGAGAAGCCGGATCGCAACCGCGATAGCGAGTTCGTAGCTCCTCCGCGAACCCGTTCCGACTTGATGAAGCTGTGGAACGAAGGTTGGGAAAGAGTTTTCGAGACGCTTTCTGCGCTCACGGACCACGATCTACCCACCCAGGTGACAATCCGCGGCGAGCCACATTCGGTGTTGCAGGCCATCAATCGTCAACTCGCCCATTATGCTTATCATTGCGGGCAGATCGTTTTTGTGGCTAAGCACTTCAAGGCAGAAGACTGGAAGTCGCTCAGCGTACCACGAAATCGATCGGAGGAATTTACTCGCCGGGTGCGGTCGGGTGAGCTCAGCCAGCGCTAGACGTCGGTTCTGCGCCCGGAAAAATGATACTCGTGCTGCTTCATATTCACCCGCTTGCCGCGGAAGCGCACACCATCGGCTTCAAGGCGAAGCCGTTGTTCCATAGCGGAGCCGCCACGCAACTTAATTTCTCCGCCTGAGCCAAGAACTCTGTGCCAGGGAAGACCGAACGACGAACGTAAGACTTGCACCACCTGGCGCGCATGGCCCGGCAGTCCGGCCGCGCGCGCCACTGCCCCGTAGGTGGAAACCTTCCCTGGGGGAATCTCGCGTATCAAGGCGCGGATTCGAGCTGGTGGCGGGCTCTTTGACCGAACCTTCGCACTGCTCAAGGGCTACGCTGCCACGCCCTCGCGGAACGATTGCGCGGCTTCTTCTTCGCTGTTATAGATTTCGAAGACCGTCAATAGCTTCGTTACTTGCAATAAGTCACCGACCCGAGGCGTGAGTCGCGCCAGCTTAATCGCTCCCCCAGCGTTGCGGGCAGTGGTGTACAGGGCAACCAAGGTCCCCAACCCGCCGCTATCGATATAAGTCACCTCGGCAAGATTTAAAATGATGCGGCTGCCCTGGCTGATCAGGGCCTTGACCCGGTCGCGCAAGGCTGCCGTTTCTTCTCCAAAGACGAGACGTCCAGCACAGTCGACGACGATAATGCCGTCATTGAGTGTGCGATTGGCGATTCTTAGCTGCATAAGAGCTCCTTGGCCGCGAAATAAGCCAGCAGAAGCCTATAACCAAACGCGCCTTGCTGCAAGCCTTTCGCCACGTAGGGCGCGAGCGCACGTCGACCTCCGTCATCGACGCTGTGGCCGCCACCACCCTTCACGTATAATCAGTGCGTTCTCCTTCCATGAGCTACCAAGTTCTCGCTCGTAAATACCGCCCGCAGAAATTTGCCGATGTAATCGGGCAGGAGCATGTCACCCGAACTCTGCGCAATGCCATCGAGCAAGCCCGGACGGCTCACGGGTACATATTCAGTGGTCATCGCGGCATCGGCAAAACGACGGTGGCGCGCATTCTGGCAATGGCCTTAAATTGCCGTTCAGCGGAGAAGCCGGTGCCGGAACCTTGCGGGGTATGTGTATCCTGCGTCGAGGTTCGCGCGGGAAATTCGGTTGATGTGATGGAAATTGATGCCGCCACCAACCGGGGCATCGATGAAATTCGCGAGTTGCGGGAAGCGGCACGTTATCGTCCGGCCCGAGACCGGTTCAAAATCTATATCTTGGACGAAGCGCATCAGATCACCGACGCCGCATTTAATGCTTTGTTGAAGACCTTGGAGGAGCCTCCGGGCCATGTGGTGTTTATGTTAGCCACCACTCAGCCGGAAGACATCCCCCAAACTATTCGCTCGCGGTGCCAACATTTCAGCTTTCGCGCTGTCCGATTTGAGCAAATCTTAGGCCAGCTTACCGAACTGTGTGCAAAAGAGAATGTAGAAGCCGAAGAAGAAGGCCTAGCTTTGCTGGCTGAAGCGGGCGACGGTTCCATGCGCGACGCCCTTTCCCTTCTCGACCAGGCCATCGCCTCAGGCCAGGGAAGGCTCAGTGCCGAATCCATTCGGCCACTGGTTGGGGCGGCTCCCTCTGCAGTGCTCGAAAACATCATGCAGGCGGTATCTGCCAGCTCCAGCCAGGAGATTCTCGAAATTACCGACCGCCTGCTGGCCGAGGGTCACAATCCGGTGCACCTGTCCAGGCAGCTGGTCCGTTTTCTGAGAAATTCGCTCGTAGCCAAAATCGCTGGTGTCGATTCCTCCCTGTTGCAGACCTCTTCAGACGAGCGGAGTCGGGTAGCGCGTGTAGCGGAGTTATTCAGCGAAGAAGATTTGGCCCGGCATTTACAGATTATGCTTCGCACTCACGCCGAGCTCGGATATCGGCAAGAGCAGAGATTTCACTTGGAGCTCGGACTGCTCAAATTGGCACACGCGCAAAAGCTCTTGCCTATTGAACAGCTGCTCAGTGGCCGTGAAGACGAGAAGCGGATCTCATCTGATCGGACGGTTTCGATCGCTTCGGAAGCGAAACGGGTTGATTCCGGGGTTGCTCGCCGTGCCGTCTCACCTTTTGCGGCAGACTCGGCCAGGAAAGGAACACCGCGTCTTGAATCAGGCAATAACCCGGCAGGAGTGCCTGCGCGAGCGCTACCTCTCTCGCCTATAAGCCCTCAGGTGGTCATGGGGTCGGCTGCGCCGGCGGTTGCGCGCCAACCAGAGGCTGAGGCCGACGCGGACGAAAGCGAACAAGTGAGGGTAGCAGTCTTAGAAGCCATCGCAGCCTCTGGATCGGGCATGCTGGCGGCGATGCTTGAACCCGCGACCTGGGAAATTGCTGGTAACGAACTGAGAATTCGAGTTGCTGCTTCCGCCGCGCTGATCGAGATGGCGCTCAGTCATGATGCCAGGAGCTCGATGATCGCCTCGGCCAGCGCTAAGTTAGGCCGCACGCTCAAGCTGCAAGTTATACCCGGGGCAGCGTCTAAATCGGATGCGCCTAGGACAGTTTTATCGGCGACGAATGGCAGCAGCCGCGGCCGGGCTGAGCAGGAACCAGTGGTGCGACGTATGGTGGAGAAGTTCGGTGCCGAGATTAGAACCGTGATCGACTACAAAGCGAAACCGTAAATACTCGAAATGCAGCCCTCAGGGGGGAGATCGTGTGTCAGAATCTTCGCTGATTTCGCTTGTCGAACTCGGGAGCCTGCAGGAAACTTCAGGTTCAGGCTACAGGTAAGAACGTATGAGCGGATTCAACCTCCAAGACCTGATGTCGCAGGCTAAACGCCAGTACGAGGCTCTGCAAAAGAAAATGCAGGAGACGGTCGTCGAGAGCTCCTCCGGCGGCGGCTCGGTTACCGTGAAGATGGACGGGCGCAAGCAGCTGCTGGGGATCAGGCTCGATCCCACGGTGGTACAGTCTGGCGACATCGAAATGCTCCAGGATCTGATCACTGCGGCCGTCAACGGAGCCGCGCGAAAGGTTGATGACAGCATGCAGTCGGTCGTCGGGGGCATGTTGGGAGGTATTCCCGGGTTTTAGCCTTTAGGGAACGAATCCGCACTCGAATCGCATGTCTCGCTTCGCCGAACCGATGGCCCGTCTGATCGACGAGCTGAAAAAACTGCCCGGAGTGGGTAGTAAGTCAGCCCAGCGATTTGCCTTTCACATCTTGCGCGCGACCGAGGAGGATGCCATGGCCTTGGCCGCCGCCATTCAGGCCCTGAAAGCCACCTTGCGTCTCTGCTCAATCTGTAACAACATCACCGACGTTGATCCTTGCAGCTATTGCTCGAGCCCGACACGTAACCAGCGACTCATCTGTGTAGTCGAAGAGCCCACCAACGTCGCCGTCATTGAGAAGACCCGGCACTATAACGGCGTTTACCATGTCCTGCACGGTTCGATTTCACCCATCCATGGAATCGGACCAGAGCAGCTGCGAATTGGCAATCTATTGACGCGAGTCGGGGATGGACAGGTGGAGGAGGTGATTTTGGCTACTAATCCTACAATCGAAGGTGAGGCCACCGCCACCTATCTTTGCGGACAACTCCGGCGGTCGGGCCTCAAAGTCACACGAATTGCCACGGGAATTCCTGCCGGCAGTGACATTGAGTATGCCGACGAGGTCACAATGTTAAAGGCCATCGAAGGCCGGAGAGAACTCTAGATCGGCAGCGACTTCTGCCGCTCGGCTTGAAACCACCTGTTCCGGGTGCTGCTGAGCGCCCCCTGGATGCGGGCCGACTATAACTGCAATAAACAATTTCAATTGGACGGACCCGCCTCTCCCGCCTAGACTTCTCTAAGTGCAACAAGGACGCGCGCGATCCCGGGTGCTGCGACTTAAGCCCCGACCGTCGCCGTCGCCCTTTGTCCCTCCCTTCGTCAACTATCAGTTTGACAGCACCTACGATGAGATGTTTCAGGCTCCGGGAGTGCCGCGTGCGCATTACCAGGCCTTATTCCGTACTCTGCTAGAGCTGCCAGGCGAGGAACTGAAGAAGAGCCAACAGGCCGCGGATCTCTCGTTTCTGCACCAGGGCATTACGTTTACGGTGTATGGAAACGAGCAAGGAACCGAACGCGTCTTCCCCAATGATCTACTGCCGCGTATTTTGGCTGGCCAGGAATGGCAGCTTATCGAGCGTGGACTCACGCAGCGGCTGACGGCGTTGAACCTATTTCTCCAGGACATTTACCAACGCGGTCAAATTCTGGCGGACGGAGTTGTTCCCCGCGATCTGGTTTATAGTTGCCGCCATTTCCGGCGTGAGATGCGCGGCCTATCCGTACCGCGCGATACCTACGTCAGCATCTGCGGAACCGACCTCGTTCGTGGGCCCGACGGCAGCTTTGCCGTGCTCGAGGACAACCTGCGAGTTCCCAGCGGCGTGTCCTACATGCTGGCAAATCGCAAGGTCTTAAAACGCGTTTTTCCGGGTCTGTTTGGCGATTATGGAGTTCGGTCGATTGATCACTATTGCCAAACTCTGCTCACAACCTTGCGGGCACTGCTGCCGCGAAACCTGTCCGCTCGTCAGGAACCGACGATTGTGCTGTTAACGCCGGGCATCTTCAACTCCGCATATTTTGAACACACCTTCCTAGCCCAGCAGATGGGAATCGAATTAGTCGAAGGACGAGACCTCCTGGTCCACGACAACACCGTTTACATGCGTACCACCGGCGGGCTTCGGCGCGTAGACGTGATTTATCGTCGAGTGGATGACGATTTTCTTGATCCACTTTGCTTCCGTCCCGATTCAAGACTGGGTGTGGCTGGTTTATTCAATGCCTATCGCGCAGGGAATGTAACCCTGGTCAATGCCGTAGGAACGGGTGTGGCCGACGATAAAGCGCTTTACGCCTACGTTCCCGCCATTATTCGCTATTACCTCGGGGAAGATCCCATGTTGTCCAATGTCCAAACATTTATTTTGACGGATAAAGGGCAACGCGATCATGTGCTCAAACATTTGCCGGAAATGGTGATCAAGGCGGTGGGAGAATCGGGCGGATATGGAATGCTAATTGG
>JAFAPG010000548.1 GCA_019247235.1 Acidobacteriota bacterium | reverse complement strand
GTCTGAAGTGCCTGCAAAGCTCGCGCGACAGTCCACCGACTAATACCAGTTTCTCTAGTCAAAGCGCCGTAATTGAACCGAAACGTGTAGTTCTTATTAACCGCCCTCCGATAAGCCAGCCACACGGCAACACTAGCCGCAGATGGTGAAATGCTAAGGGCTCGTTGAAACCAGTCAAAATCCAAATGAACGTAGCGCTTGAACTTCACGACCTTCGATGATTTTACCCGTAACGGGTAGACCGAAGTATCGCGAAGCTCCTCAAGGGGATCGAAGGTCGACATAGTTCTCTCTCACATGAACCGAAGTGCGCATTAGCCGCTCAACCACTGTCCAGACGCGCTCACCCCGGCCTACGGGAAAATGATCCGGATACGCGACCAAAGTAGTTTCAGTAGGAATCAGTTTTCTGGCTAATTCCTGGTTGAAAAGCTGCCCCACAGCTTTGGCCATCAATTCTTCGGCCGCCAATGTCATTTCATAAAGTTCTCTCGTCGGGATGGATATCAAAAGCGCATCATGCACCAGGCTAACTACCCTGAACCCTGACTCTACAAGTAAACAAGTTGCCAGTCGTAACAGCTCAGCCCCGGCCGCCTGAATCGGAAAATTACGTAGAGTCCCTTCCCGCGTGGCAGCATTCACATTTAATCGCCAACCCAGCAACGAATCGGCATACCCAATCCCGTAACTCGTCAGAGCCAGCGCATCAGACCATTTCCAAAAGCGGCGATACAATTGACGATGCGCTGCCAATAATTGAGCGGCTACATAACGAGGACGCTTTATTTGTTGGGCCAGGCGATTCGCTTTCATTCCATAAAGCGTGCCCAGGCAACACACTTTGCAGCTATCCCGCAGTTCGGCATGGGTAAGTTTCGTAGCCTCAGGCGGGGCTAAATGTGACTCGATGGCAAAGGAGAAATAAGGGTCTGGAGCTTGGCACGCAGCTATCAAATTTTCGTCCCTGCTCAATAGTCCAGCAATACTTAATTCCTCATGACAAAAGTCAATATAAGCCAGCACGTGCCCAGGTTCCGGCCGAATCACGGAGCGGAACCAATGCGGCTGACTAAACACAAACTGGCTGGCAGACGGAGCATTGCGGCTCGTCAAAGTCCGGAATGCCGAGAGTCCGCAGCGAGCCCGATTGTCCTTTCCCACTCTCAGATTTTCAGACTCCAATTGCCCACACAAATCACGCAACTGGCGCAGGTCATTGATAACCGGATGCAGAAACGCCAGGCTCTTAAACGTTTCATCGTCCAGAGCCAGCCGTCCGGTTCGCGTAGTCGGCCAGTCAAGGCCCTGAGAATCACACCACGCGCGCCAGCTTGCTTCGTGAAAGCTGCCCTCGGGGTAGCACCAACCTAAGTGAAATTCATCAATCAGCGCCTGGCGCAAATCCTCTCGCCGCTCGCGGTAATGCTCCAGTCGCTGAGTATCAATTGGGATGCCCTCCAATTCCACGGCAGCAGCGCTCTTCATGTATCTCCCACGATTAAGCGCCCTGGCCAAAGTTTGAGGGTTATTCAGATCCGGCAGAAAAAGCGTCAGCAGTTCACAGGTGTTAGAAACGTCATGGGAACAATAATCCAGCAGCCCGTAACGTTCTTCACTTGAAAATGGAGCACCCCTGATAGCTACCTCTCTCCAAATCTGCTTCTCCACTGCATCGCCTTGCGAACCACCCATATGTTGCAAAGCGGCTAACAGCGAATTGCCAGCCACGGATAATCCATTGGTAAGGGCGCGAAATTCGCAGAACAGGTCCACAACATTCGCCGGCAGCGGCCAACCCAAAACCAAGTAGCAGCCGATTTCTGCCGAAGCGTAAAAGGCAACAAACAAATCCCGCTGACCACAAGCTAGCAACTCGACCGGCTCCCGCTCTCCCTGCCACCAGCGAATTTCTCGCCCACTCTTAAACTCCTTGGCCGTCATGCAGATGGGCGTCGGGCGCTCACCGGCGGTTGCGTAAACTCAAAGTCAACCGCCCAAATTTTTTCAAAGCGGTCAGTGAGCGCGGCCACGCTAAGCCTTCTTTCCCGTAAGGATTTTCACCATTGGGTGGTCCATGCTAAGAATCCACTTCTCCGGCGGAACCGAGAGCTTGAGCAACTCGTTAAAATTCAGGTCCTCCGGCCATTGCGGCTCGCTGAATAATTCCTTGTCCCCTTCAGTAACCTTATAATTACCTTCAGACGCTACAATGTTAATCTGATTAGTAGTGGCTAACTCAGCAGCCTCAAAAGCAATTTTATGCCAATTGTTCCACCTACCATCCCTATCTGAACGTTTTAGCATCCAAAAGAACATTTGATGGAACTGAGTGCTGAACAGAGTCAATGTGACCGGCTTGGCCTGTGGCAAGATAAGGCGCATCTTCGGACCGACCGGGTAAATTTCACCTTGGAGCCCTTCGCCATATTCGAACGCATAGCAGTCGAACCAATGCGTTTTTTTAATTGGAGTTCGGAAAAACTCCGTTGGCTTGGGCCTACGAACCGGCAAGGCCATTATCACTTGTTTAAAACCTTTAAGAGCGGTGAAATCTTGGTCCGCGCGCAATTCAGCCAATGGGTCGATATTTTCCGCCGGGTTGCTTGGCTCCTCATGCTGAGATAAATTAGTAATCTCAGGACGAATAAGACCGCTAGCATCTCCGTTAACTAGCGGTTCTGACATTTTCTCTCTCCTAAGAATCACACACCGACTAACACCTTTCTAAAGCGGTTGGTGTGTGTCTAATTAACAAAATCCAGGCTTAAAATTACTAAGTTGTCATAGAACAGATAGGCAATGTGGTGGGGCACGACCGCACGCACACTCAAAAACTAGGTGCAAATCCGCAGAACTCCAGGTGCAATTCTGCACGGGTCCGGGTGCAGATTCACACATGCGGTCAGTAAGATAAGAAGTAGTGAGTCTTCGAACGTTTTTAGATTTTAATTTAAAAATACTTGGGGTCGTTTCAGCGGGGGTATAGTGCCAGTCGGTGGAGTTAAAGTGGATTTGGCGAGCCCTGTATTGAATGCTTGTAAAGCTATCGACCGCTGCTCTGCTTGCGTGTTGGTGGTGGTGCCAGTATTTTCGATCATGTCTGCCAGCCGCATTGTTGAGAACGCCTGAGATTTCCCGCCAGGCGTTTCTCGTTTTTAGCCGCGAGTCAATGGTTAGGACTTCGCAGTCGGTAGTAGCCGCCGGATCGATTCCATCGAAATGCGTGTGACTCGGCGGCCTCGTAGGTTGATCGCTTCGAGTTCCCCTTTTTTCAACATTCGGTAAACGGTCGCCCGGTGCGGCTCGAGCAGCGCTGCGCAAGTCCCGACCTTAACCGCCACAGGCTCAATCATTGCTCCTTTCAACTGAGTCGCTCCGTGTCGCGTCACGTTGCCGTTGTGTGCTACCAATACCCTTAATCTAGGGTTTGTGGCAAGATGAATAACGTTAAAATAAACGATACCGTCCCAGCATGAAAAAAGAGCCAGAACAACGAATCGCTCACTGGCTGGGCGCGGGTTTTAACATCGGCCTCGCGCGAAAGGTCGGGCTCGATCCGCACGCGCGACTGACCTGGTTGGCAACGGACTTTGTGAATCAGACCAGCGCCACGCTCGAAGAACGGCTAATGGAGATGGCGCTGTTTATTGTCTTCGAAAGCGGCGCGGGTTCAGTGAACCTTTCTCATTTACCGCCAGTGTCCGAAACACAGCTGAAGAGCTTGATCGCCGACGTTGGCAAAAGACTCAATGGATTCGTCGATGGCCAAATCTGGGAATTAAAGATCGAAAAGCGCATGGTGCGCCGGCTTCATCGCCGCGTCGAAGAATTCCCCCCAACAAGGGAAAGCTGCAGGTGTGGTGCACTTGGAGCCGCGAATGGGGTGTTTCAGACCAGGAGGCGTTTTGTCTGGTGTTCCTACTCACCATCCAAGATCTCTTGGCGCGCGAAGGTGCGACCCTCATGCGCTGTATGTGGCATGAATGTCGGAATCTGTTCGTCCAGGAAGACGCCCGGCAGAAGTATTGTTCGGACAATCACGCTCACAAGGACCGTCAACTCCGATATCGCACCGGCAGGACCGTCGGAGAGACGAAATAGCCGCCCGCGTCCTCTTCGCCGGTGTCTCCCCCCCTTTCCCCCCCAGGCCCTATCGCCTGCCACAGTGCTTTTTCTAAATCGCGCCGGTAGAATTCCGCACAGGT
>JAFAPG010000545.1 GCA_019247235.1 Acidobacteriota bacterium | reverse complement strand
CCAATTAGTCATCTTTCATTGCATAGACTTTATTGCTGGTTTCAGGGGTGCCAGCGACGAACTCATTCGCGTAGCCCCAAGAATTCAAGGAGCATAGCATGTCCGAGAAACTTACACGCTTTATTCTCGCCAGGAAGATCTTGGCGTTACTCACCTCCGGGCTTACAGTTCTGGGGCCAAGCCCGCTTTTCGCTTCCGATCACAGCGCTACTCCCATTCGCCATCTGGTAGTTGTTTTTCAGGAGAATGTGTCGTTCGACCATTACTTTGGCACTTATCCTTACGCGCTGAATCCGGCTGGGGAACCTAGCTTTCATGCCCGTCCGAACACGCCAACCATCAACGGTCTCACGATCACGCTCTTAACAAGGAATCCGAACTCGCTGAACCCTGCGAACGGCGCGGGCGCGAAAAATCCCTTCCGCCTCGACCGTTCTCAAGCCGTGACCGCTGATCAGAATCATAACTACGGTCCAGAACAAGCGGCTACGGATTTCGGGCTGATGGACCTCTATCCCAAAGATGTGGGAACCGCCGGCCCTCCGCCCGATGCCCCTGCCTCGGTTTTTACCAGCACTGGCTTGAATCTCGGCTATTACGATGGAAATACCGTCACCGCTTTGTGGAACTACGCACAACACTTCGCCATGAGTGACAACTCCTACGATACGGTTTTTGGTCCTTCTACTCCGGGCTTGATGAATCTGGTGTCTGGACAAACTAACGGCGTCGATAAAGTTCTTAACGGGACCGGCAGCGAGACCGATGGAGGCGCTGGCACTCTGACGGTCATTGGCGATCCTGACCCCATCGGGGACATTTGTTCGGCCCCTACTCGAAATCAGGTGCAGATGAAGGGCAGTAATATCGGCGACCTGCTCAGCGCAGCGGGCGTTACTTGGGGTTCATTCATGGGAGGATTCGACCTAACCATCACGAGTCCTGACGGAACTAGCAAATGCGCGCGCACTACGTTTTCAGCAAACACCGGAAGCGTAGCCGACTATATCCCGCATCATGCATTTTTTCAGTACTGGGCGAGTACCTTGAACGCCAACCATACTCGACCCAGTTCGATTGCTGAAATCGGGCACGACGGGGAGGCCCGGCACCAGTATGACATCCACGATTTCTTCGACGCCGTGGCTCAGGGTAATTTCCCCGCCGTGAACTTTCTCAAAGCCCCTGCCTATCAGGACGGTCACGCCGGCTATTCCGATCCTCTTGACGAGCAGACTTTTCTCGTTAATCTCATCAACTTCCTAGAAAAGACCGGGGCGTGGGAAAGTACCGCGGTTGTAGTTCTCTATGACGACTCCGATGGTTGGTACGATCATGTGATGCCGCCCATCGTGAATCAGTCCACGAGCCCGGCAGACATGCTCACCGGACCAGGCTCCTGCGGTAATGGGAGCTCAGCCCTGCCCGGGCCCGACGGCAACCCCCACGCGCAGGGTCGATGTGGCTATGGGCCGCGCCAGCCGATGCTCGTCATCTCTCCCTGGGCGAAAGAGAATTTCGTCGACCATACGATCACCGATCAGACTTCGGTACTACGCTTCATCGAAGATAACTGGCTGGGCGGACAACGAATGGGCGATGGTTCCTTTGACGCATTGGCCAACTCCATCGTGCAGATGTTTGATTTCAAGACGCGACGGGAAAGAGGCCGCCTGTTTTTGGATCCCACCACTGGTGAACCCAGGACGGCGACTAGATGAAAGTATGAACCGGTAGAACACGGGTCAGGCGCGACCGCTCGCGTCTGACCCGTATGGATTGAAATCTTGGTTGTTGATTCTGCGGAGATTTCCCAGAAACCAGGCGAACCTTAGCCTTCTGGAAATGACCCCCTGCGGTTTCGCGCGCTTCATCAGCTTTCTGGGTCCCCAGATCGATCCGAGTGTCCCAGTGACTTGCCCGGCGCTACTCGGTCGCGCACGATCTGTTTGAGTTCCTTGATGTCCGGAAATCCCTTCCGTTGTTCACGCGACCATAGTTTCGAACCGTCCAGCCGGATCTCAAAAATACCACCGCCCCCAGGTACTAGGGCGACTCCGCCAAGCTCCCCTTCGAAGGTGGTGAGTAACTCCTGGGCCATCCAGGCGGCGCGCAGCAACCAGCGGCACTGCGTACAATATTCGATCTCAATCCGCGGTCGGTCATTCATAGAGAAGAGACGCTATTGTAATAGCCAGAGACAAGGTGTCGAATAGGTCGGGCGTGCCCAGGATCGACCGTGCTCTCAACGGAGAGTAAGAGTGGCTTCGATGATGATAGACCTGCGCCTGTCTTCGGCGAGCGGTTGACTGGCTCTTTAATACAAACGTTTCTTTAGCTGGAATCAAAAAAGCTGGTGCTAAATCTGGCCGGCGATTTTCTTGGCCACGTCTTTCAGGGAATCCATCTGGCGATTCAACATGCCCGCCGTCAACTGCAGAACAATCGTGCCTTTATGAAATAAGAGCATCGTTGTGCCGCCAGCTTCTTTGGAATAGCTCAGCACTGCTTCATCTCCGATACCGGGAACATTTTCGAGGCTGGCTTTTAGTAGGGGGGCTGCGCCGACCACACCTTGCTTTTCGCTGGCCCAAGTGCCCCGCTGAATCATCAAGCCCACCATGTCGATAGGCACACCCCCATAGGAAGTGGGAGAGTAAACACACTCCTCATCGTTGCCATGCACCTTCATCATGGGCACATGGGTAATGCGTTGGGCATCCGCTGCCGTCAAGAGAGAACAAAGGCTGATTTTGGCCTTGTTAGTGGTTTGTGTAATAGCGTAAGGACCAAAAATCATCCCCAATAGCAGCTGGGGCACTAGCAGCAAAGCGACTCTCTGCATCTTCAAATCTCCTTATTTGCTTGACCAGGCATGACACCAGATTTGCAGGAAACAGACTGGAAACAACGCAGCGAAGCAACATCATCTAGTGACGGGTATTCTAGCGCAATCGACTGGGGCAAAGTTCCTCGCGATGTAAAAGATATGTAAATCGAAAGTGATGCCTTTTTGATTCGTGCGCTTTCGGCAACGCCGCGGCATTGGGTGCAATATTCCATTGAACGACGATCATGCATAGAAGCTGGGATGCACTGAAGAGAATGGCCAATACGAGCAGCGCTGACGACAATAAGTGCGACGAAGCCAGCCGGCCACCTGGCCGGGGACGATCATGGTCCGGTTTGAAAGGGCGGTGACAAGGAAACTTTCGAGGATGAAGAAAGGTGGCAGTCATTTTCGGGTAGTCAGGGACCCCCTCTACCCCCGCCGACCGCCTGGTCGGACATCCTGCCTATGCAGCCGGCATCTATTGGCTCTGTACCTCTGGCCTTTACGTGGCATCGCCCAAATACTTCGGGCGGGCAAAGATTGTTGCAGGAGGCAATCTATGGCAACCGATGTTCGTCAGGAAGCGAAGGCGCGAAGTTTTGGCGAGAATATCGAGAGCGACCTAGCTTCCAAGTTCCTGCGCGTGGTTGAGAGTGCGGCCATTGCTTCGGCGCGCACCATGGGCCGAGGGGAGCACGAGCTTTCTGACCAAGTAGCCACCGAATCCATGCGCCTGACCATGGACTCGATTCCCATGCGAGGAACCATCGTGATCGGGGAAGGCGAGCGCGACCAGGCTCCCATGCTCTACATCGGCGAAAAGGTAGGCGCGGAGTTCCCCGACGGCACGGATGTGCCCGAGGTTGATATCGCCGTCGATCCACTCGAAGGCACTAACCTGTGCGCCACTGGCGCCGCGGGTTCTATAACCGTTCTGGCCGCCTCCGACGCTCATGGACTTTTGCATGCTCCCGATTGCTATATGGAGAAGATCGTTGTTGGTCCGTCCTGTAAGGGGGCGGTCGATCTGGATGCCCCGGTCGGCGACAATCTGAAAAATATTGCTAAACGTCTGGAGCGTGGTGTTCAGGATCTGGTCATTGTGGTCTTAGACCGACCGCGACACCGAGATTTGATTGCCGCAATTCGCGCGGCCGGAGCGCGCATTCGTCTGATCACCGATGGCGACCTGTCGGCAGGAATTGCTGCCGCAGTCATTGGCACCGGAGTTCATGCGGTAATGGGCACCGGCGGAGCCCCGGAAGGGGTGATTACTGCAGCCGCCATCCGCTGTTTGAACGGCTATATGTTGGGTAGACTGGTAATCAACTCGCCTGAGCTTGAAGAGCGGGTCGAGCGTATGGGCATTCGGGATAAGGCAAAGGTATATTGTGCGGAAGATCTGGCTCCCGGCAGCCAAGTGATCTTTGCTGCCACCGGTGTGACCGACGGCGCGCTACTGCGGGGGGTGCGCTTTTTTGGCGAGGGGATTAGAACGTCATCGGTGGTGATGACCTTGATGACGGGGAAGGTCCGATTTATCGACAGCATCCATCTGACGAAAAGCCCCGAGGTCAAGGTTCGCTTTCCCTGAGGGGCCCTCAGTCGGGAAAAGATGCGAAGAAGCAGGATGATCGAGCTTCGATTCCGGGCAACTAACCGATAGGCTCTCGAAGCTCCCGAGACGATGCTCGGGAAAGTCTTTTCTATCGTCACAGCTGAGTTCAAAAACAGGTAAGGGGTTACTCGCGACGGAAAAGGTGGAGCGCGAGGACCCAGGAACGATATCCGGTTAGCTGCGGCCCAGGTAAGGCGAACGAGACAAGCCGGGTGGTTGGCAGAAACAGGGTCGAAGCCATTAGAATAGCTCTTTGATCTGGATTTTCTTCCGTTAGCTGTGAAAATTCCTGCATCGAACGACCAATGGGCGCAATCCAACCAAAAGTGGGCGAGCCGGTTTCCGATGAACTGGCTCTCGTCGAAGCGGCAAAGGCCGGTGATGTCGGGGCTTTTGAAGAGTTAGTACGCCGCTACGATCGCAACATCTTTCGCATCGCGCAGCATATTACTCAGAATCGCGAGGATGCGGAGGATGTCGTGCAGGACGCGTTCTTCAAGGCA
>JAFAPG010000539.1 GCA_019247235.1 Acidobacteriota bacterium | reverse complement strand
GTTTTCGAAGAATATGGCAATCCCACCAAGATCTATTGCTATGACGTCGAGCGCAATCAACACCAGGTGCGAGAATGTTCCGGGGCAAAGCTGGTGGTAGGGCAGGCGGTTTTCACCTCAAACGTCACCCAAGAGCAGTTGGCTCTTGACTTCGGAGTTTTGCATTTGGGCGGTCACAGTGTAGCGGCTGGGGTGCAAAGGGCCGGCCCCACTGGCCGCCGAGCGTGCCATGAACTCGTTGACGCCTTGCCCAGGTTGAACCAGCCAGAACTGCGGGAGCAGATTCAGCAATGTTTCGGCAATGTCTACGGACTCGAGTCGCTGTTCAAAGATCCCCAGCGCAAAATCCTGACCACGCTTTCAAATGCAGTCATGGCTGAAGTCGACGCCGCTCACCGTCAGGTCTACGAGCATCACTCGGACTTTATTCACCTTCTGATTCGCTCGGAAATGCCGCTTCCAACCAGCCTGCGGGCTTCGGCCGAGTCTGCCCTGAACAGCAGGCTGCGAGAGGCTCTGGCTGAGAGCGAACTTCGAAGCGATGACGTTCACCGCCTACTCGAAGAAAGCACAGCATTAGGAATTACCCTCGATGCGGCAACACTGGAATACGTGTTGCGCAAAAGACTCGAGCGAATGGCAGAGATCGTCACTGCCAGTATGGCGGGATGCGATGCCATCCGAAAATTGCAAGAGGCCGTGGCTCTGGCTCGAGCCATGCCGTTTCCCGTTGATCTCTGGTGGGTTCAGACGCTTTGCTATGGTTGGATCGACCAGGCTTGCAGCAACCTCTTGGCGCAACAAGACCGCGGAGAACCCGCGGCAAAAGCGGCCCTGGAACAGATCTGCGCACTTTCTGAGCAGTTGCTATTCGCACCGGTTGCCGGAGCTGGACGTGCCCTGGTGTCCGATGCTTCTGTTTCCTCCTAAGAACGGTCGCGAGCGGGTTTGGCGACTAGCGTGGATGAGAGCGCCGGGGTCTCAGCGAGAGCGGCACAGCAATCAGGGCGCGCCAACGCCATGGGCTGATAGACCGTCAGACGGGGTAGCCTCAGATGCGAATGTTAATAAGTTATCTTTAGGCCTGGGTTAACGCGTCGAGGTGGAGTCTTGCTGTCAGTCGAGGCAGACTTTGCCGCGGCGATTGTCCGCGGCAGCGACCGCACCAATGAAACGGCTTGCCACTGAGTTGCCCGACGCGTTCAGCATCCTTGCGAGACCGATACGGCCCCAGCCATCCTCCCGCTGCGGTGGTTTCTCCGCCCCACCCTTTGACGCTGCCACATCCTTCAATATGCGCTACGGATTTATTGTGCGCGAAATTGATGAAAACGACATATTGTTGCGCCTTCATTACTGTTGTCCCCCTGTTTTGCGCGTATGTGGGGTGATTGGCGCGCCTCGGAAGGCCTGCGAAGCGATCTTTGGATGTCCTTCGCCCGTTCCATTCCGGTGGTTGCACCAATATCCACGAGGGAGTGAATGGTTGTCTTCCCGCTGATTCATTGTGCTCAGTTTATTGTCCCTGCCGGAAGCATCTTCCGATTAAATCGCAGGCCTGCTCCAAAGCTTCTTCCCGTCTTCACCTCACGTCGGGCAGATCGAGAAGCTTCGTGAGCGAAATGCGAACAGAGATGTTTTATTGGCGCGCTGGCAAAAGGTGGGGGACGTCTTGTTGCCGGCGCGTGTTCCGGTCAAACCAACCGAGGGAGTAATTCTGCTCTGCCTTTATGTCTCTGTCAAGCGTAAATCGTTGTCACGTTTGGGAAAGCGCAGGCGGCCGGGTGGCTGCCTTGGAGATGCCTCCAGGCGGCCACCACTCCGGTGAAGCCCACTCAAAAACGGAACTGGATTAGGCGTTACCGGCCTGTTTTGCAGCCAGGGGCCCGATTACCGGTAGTTGCCACATCTGATTTTGGTAAGCCTTCAATAAGAGGATGACCCAGATGATCAGTCCGCCAATTCCCACCAAGGGCCATATCAAAAATGTCATCCATCCTAAGACCGGAATACTGCCGATAATGCTCAATGCCACCCAAAGAATGATCCACGCCACGTTGAAGAAAATGCTCTGAAAGGCGTGAAATCGTACAAAAGGTCGCTGATTAAAGGGTGCCATAACTAAGAACACGATGGCGGGAATGATCGTGACATAAGCCAGCATTCCGGCAACATTATTTTCTAAACTCCCGGCCGTCGACGGAGCGGTTGCCGTGGCCACCGTACCAGCCGTCGCGCACTTCGGACAGGAACTCGCTCCATCCGGTATTGCTGTTCCACAAGTCGCGCAAAACGCCATAAGTCGTCCTCCCAAGAAACTGTCGCACGAAGTTACCAGAATCACGCTTTCTAAACAATCAGAATCGATGAGATCAGGCCTCACAGGTGCGTTTTCGGGACCATGGAGCTGACCCGTGACCGGCAGAGCACCTGAGGCGGCGCAACCATCTTCGAAGAAAGCAAAGGAGATGTCGAGTCCTTTTGGTGAGAAATTCTTGCGGACAAGAGCGGGCACGCTTTCTGACTGCTTTGAGATAGCGCATGGCTCGGCCGTTTGAGGCCAAAGTGCCGGTCAGCTTTGCACGCCGGTGCGGTTTGCTTCGAGCTACGCGTGAGGCTCGGTGTTCGCCGCATTCCCCAGAGTTCGGTTAGAGTAGAGACAGCAATCGTTCCAAGAGTTCTGTACAATCCAGCCTGGTCCACATAAGGCTTCCTCATGAATTTGTCGTTTCTCCCGGCTGATCTGCACTTGTCGAAAAGTGCCAATGGCCAGTTCGTGCTCCGCATGGCCGGACAAGAAATTCTGAGTACCAAATCGCAACGCGCGGCTCTGGCCAAATTTAATGCCTTGAGATCTGAGTTGGAATCTAAGTTTCCAGCTCGGCAGCCGACCTCGGCCGAGAAGGCCAAGCTCCTGGAACGAGAAATCAACAGTTCGTTGCTTGGCCAGGGCGGCAGCAGGCGCAAGAAGAAACCCGGCGGAAGAGCAAATCGCAGCTCGGGTAGTTGAGGCCTGGGCACTACCTCTTTTCATCTTTTCGAAATCGCCATCCGTTGCCGATGGACTAAATCCGCTCCTGACTAAAGCTGTAAGGCAACTGTAATGTACCTTCGTGAGTGTGGTGCTGCTCCGTCGGTGCTACCCTGAACGACATCGAGACCGAGGGCTGGCTATGCGGTATCCAGAATC
>JAFAPG010000311.1 GCA_019247235.1 Acidobacteriota bacterium | reverse complement strand
GCCGTGTTGATGGTGCGAAGATTGCCCGCGGCAGCCGATTCATAGGCGGCAATGCGTGCCCGCATGAGATTGGGAATGGCAATTGAGGCAATAATTAGGATAATGGCGACTACGATTAGCAACTCGATTAAGGAAAAGCCCTTTTGTTTTCGCATTTGTGGTTCTCTTCTGAGATGCTGGATGATTTTTGTACCTGGTGTTCTCGAACTGCGAATGCCTGACCTGAACACCCCCTGAAGGTCATTGTCGCACGCTGATGGATCGCTGGTCCATCAAGTTCTTGCACCTAAATATGTTGCAAGATCCTACCTCTCATGTGCACACACTTGCATATCCGTCTGGGCGGCAGACATCGGCGCCCAACGCTTCAATTCTGGTATGACAGCCGTCCCGGGGATGCTAGCGTGTTGAGCATCTCCATTCCGTGCACCGCACTCACTTTGTCGGTCGTGCCACACACTTGCCCGGTCGCAGCATATTTCAATTGGGTGTTTTGGGTGTCGAAGAGGTTCAGAGTATTTTTCTCGACTGTGAATCCAAAGAGCTCTGGTAGAAAGTTACGGAACGATGCAAATCCGCGAATCTAGTTGATCAGTTCTTTTTCGCACCGCCCTTTAGCTACGACGCGGTTATCTTGAGAATTCTGGATCTTCCTTGATCAGCTGCTGTCGTATTGCATTGCTTAAGTCTTCAAGTGCGGCGCTACGGCGGACGGGAAACGGCGGGTTTGCCGCTTCGAGTGCTTGCAAGGCGGAAGGTAAGCGCCGGCGAGACGCCGATTGGGGGCGCTGCGAGTTGCCGGTCATCTACTACGTTCTGGGACTGTCTTCGTTCCGCAATCCAGTTGGGACATTGCAGTGAGCACACTGAGGGCAGGTTTGCCATCGAGTTTCATAGATAGTTTAGGCCAGTTGCTCCTCACGGATTTGATTTGGAGTTTGCCGGCGAGTGGGGTAATTCCAGAAGGCAATGGGATTGGCCAGAGCCTCGACTCAGGTATTTGCGCGGGCTTCAGCTTCCGCCAGCCATCCTCGGCGCAGGAGCTGGTTGGGAACGCTGGAGAGGTATGGCTTAATATCCAGAACCGGCGTACCGTCCAGCATGTCAATGCCCCGGACTCTGAGCTGGCTTTCAAGACGCGCGACGAGCTCGACGACCGTAAGTCCGATGGGGTTCGGCCGCCTGGGGGAGCGCGTCGCGAATACCCCATGCTGCCGATTATCGCTCGGGGGCGTGGCCAGTAATGAGAATCCTTCTACACGATCAAAGACCCAGAGAACAAACAAATGAGAAAATCCTTCCACATCCTTAAGCCCAGTCTGAAAGTCCGGCAAGATTTCGATTACCCCCTCAGCCGTGTGTTTCGCCCCTATGCCTTTAGGGATCTCGGCCGCGCGCTTGTACGGGCTTCTTACAAATCCAATTGGTCGTGGAGTGAACATGCAGCTGTTATACAGGCAGGCTGAAGGACCCCAGCATGTGCGCCTGGAGATCTTGTTCCGCTTGCGCGATATGCTCGGGCTTTCCTAGATCACGCCAATAGAAATCATCAGCACGAAATCCGCGAATGGGTTCACCCTGTGCCGCCAGACGCACGTAGGTGCTGATGATCGAAAACTCCCCCTCTTCGGTCATCAGTTCAAAGAGGCGGGGGGAAATGAGGTGAATTCCACAAAACGCCAGTCTCTGCAATGGTTTTCGAATACCTACCGGTTCGAGCCTTGGGTCTTCGGATGCTCGGCCGCAGAGCCGCGACTCCTGGTCAAAGAGTAAAGGGCGCGAGCTCTTGCGATCTTGCACGGCTAAGGTCGCCAGCGAACGTGTCTGACTATGAAAGTCAACCATGCGTCCTAGATCGATGCTGCTGATTACATCTACGTTGTGCAGCAGGAACGGTTCTTTGGAGCCTGAGCTGGCTTGAAAAAACCACGCCGCATTTTTTAAGCCCCCTCCAGTATCAAGCAGTCGCTCCTCGCGCGAGATTTCTATGCGCATGCCGAAATTTTTGTGGGCAGCGAGGTACTCAATCACTAACGAAGCATGATGATGAACATTGAGGATGACTTCTTTGATGCCGAACGCGCGTAGGCGCGACAGCGTGATCTCGAGCAGGGTGCGTCCGGAAAGCTCAACCAATGCCTTGGGGCGGTCATTGGTGAGCGGCCGCAGGCGCGTGCCTAGGCCCGCGGCCAAAACCATGGCTTTCATTTCCCCAGTCTCTCCAACTCCTGGTGGCGAACGGTGATTTCCACCCCGTTTCGCACGCGCAGATGTTTTGCTAACTGCTCGGCCAAATACACCGAGCGGTGCTGGCCACCGGTGCACCCGAAGGACACCATCAAAGATTTGAACCCGCGGCGCTGGTATTCGCGCAC
>JAFAPG010000573.1 GCA_019247235.1 Acidobacteriota bacterium | reverse complement strand
AGCTCGATACTTATAATCGCTACTACAATTTGTTTCGCGAGCAGCTTCCCACTCCCGATTTAGTCATCTACCTGCAAGCCACTCCCGAGGTATTAAAGAAGCGGCTGAAAAAAAAGAATGCCCCCGCGGAAAAAGCCATCAGCGAGGAATACCTGGAAGAAGTAGTAAAGGCGTATGAACATTTCTTTTTTCACTACACTTCTTCGGACCTATTGATCGTCAACACTTCGGAGATCGACTTCGTCGAGCGCAATGAGGATCTCAAAGAGCTCCTGCGTAAAGTCTCGGCTCCTATCAAAGGAACCCAATATTTCCTGCCACTCGGGAGCCAAGAAGCGGCCACCGCTTAGCCCGAAGCGCTCTGCCCGCTCCTCCCCCCGGGCCCCGGTAATCAGTATTCGGTAACCAAAGCGCCCGTTTCGACCCTCCACCTCTCGACGGAAGGCTCATTTACGGCTAGAATTTGGCTTGTACACGTCAGGCTCTATCCGCCCGGTTGCGGAGGGGCACTGGAGGACATCGTGAGTCTCACTCCGATTGGCGCTCCGCGCCTTAAAATCACCGTTTCATCACTTCGCGACAAAAAGCTCCACCATGAACCAATTACCTGTCTGACCGCCTACGACTATTCCAGCGCGCGGCTAGTCGATGAAGCCGACATCGACATGATCCTGGTGGGCGACTCGCTGGCCATGACCATGCTCGGCCACGACAACACCCTGGCGCTGACTATGGACGAGATGCTTCATCACGTTCGGGCTGTGCGCCGCGCTACCAAGCACGCCCTGCTCCTAGCCGATATGCCCTACGGATCGTTTCACGTGAGTGTCGAGGAGTCGATCCGAAATGCCACTCGCTTGGTGAAAGAAGGCGGAGCGGAGATGGTGAAGATTGAAGGGGGAGAAAAAAGGGTGGATCTGATACGCCGTATTCTGGACGCCGAGATCCCGGTGGCGGGGCATATTGGGCTAACCCCGCAATCGGTGAACCGCATGGGTGGATTCAAGGTGCAGGGAAAATCGCTCTCTGATATCGAGCAGCTCATGCGTGATGCCACCGCACTGGACCGCGCCGGGGTAGGTTCGATCTTCCTCGAAGGAATCCCTCGCGAGGTAGCGGAGATGATTACCGCTGAGATCACCACACCCACCATTGGCATCGGTGCCGGTCCGGCATGCGATGGCCAAGTGCTGGTGTTCCACGACATCCTCAACTTGACCTTTGAGCCTTCGGCGAAATTTGTCCGCCGCTATGGCGATGCCGCCGGAGAAATCTCGCATGCCATACGCTCATTTCGAGCCGACGTGGTTTCTCGCGAGTACCCGGCCGATCCAGAGTGCTATCATCTCTCGCCCGAGACTCGCCAGGCACTTGAAAATCTTCTCGAACGAAAGCGTTCCCTGCGCGGGCGACGAGCGATGACCGGACTCGAGTAGTTTTCGTTCTCGCATCCAGGGCTGAACTCACGACGGGTTCAGGGTTTCAGGCCCAGGGCCTGCAAGCTCACTTCATCGGGCGTGTGCTGGCCGATAGTGCCGTTGACCACGGAAAAACTGCCGCTGTAGTCCCACATATTCCAGCCAATTCGATCGCTTTCCAGGGTCGAGCGGACATCGCGCAGCCAGCGAGCGCGATCGCCGGCCTCGGAGAAGCGACGATAGACTCCGAACTCGTTGCAAGTAAGCGGAACCTGCCAATGACGGGCCCACTCGGCGGCCTGACCAATTTCAACCGCTATTCGCTTTTGGTCCCAGTGATCGAGTCCATAGCGCAAAACCAGAAGACGATTCACCGGATCGGGTTCACTTCTCGCCACCTTCTCAGCCGTGTCCAAGCTCGAGGGATAACCCAGCTTGCTTTCAAAATGCCAGTAATTCGCCCCCCAGTTCGCCCCCTGATGGGTGAAGGTATGGGGATCATAAAAATGAAAGTTATAGACAACGTTTGAATCTTGCAGAGGGGTGAGCGCGACTAAGTCCTCGATGTCGGACCAGCGCGCGCCGGCGGCGATTATCGTGTGCTCAGGCGCGCCTGCTCGAATGGCAGAGGCCAGCATGGCCTGAACGCCCGCCCAACGATAGCGATCGCGAAACTCCGGCTCATTCAAGATTTCAAAAAACACCCGTTCGCGATCCCAGCTCGCGTAATGACGGGCAAGCGCTCGCCAAAAGTCCGCGAACTGTTCGACAAAATCATCGTGCTCTGCCAGACGCGCCTTGAAATCGCTGTCAGGATGCAAATCGATGATGACTGCCAGCTGCTCATTGAGGATCATGGCAATGGCGGCATCCAGGTAGCCAAGGTATTCCGACGGCAGTTGGTCGGCTAAATTATGACGCATCATGGGCGCGGGGTTCACGCTCAGGCGCACGTGATCAAAGCCCATAGACTTAATCAAGGCAATGTCTTTCGGAAGGACCCAGCTTTGAAAATGCTCCTTGTTGTAGCCCTTCGGGTCATAAACCTGAGCAAACCATTCGCTCAGATTGATCCCACGTTCGAGACGATGAGCACGATTCCGGGCAAGATCGGGAGAGGCTTGCGCCGAGGAAGAGCGCCCGAGGAAGACGAGCAGCAACGCCCCGAGCAAAAGAGCCCTAGCCAAGCTTATCCCGGTCGTCTGATGGTTGGACAGCTCGGCTCGATCCTCCCGGCTTCGACGAACGTGGCTTTGCTGCAGTCGTCGCCCAACAGAGATCGTCGATCGACCATCTCGACACATGGTTGTTAGGAGGAAGGAAACGAAACTGGTGAGTAGCTCATTTCAGATCTTGCAGCTTGGTTGAGGCCAGCTGTGCCGCCTCGCTCTGAGGCGATTCCTTTTGAATCTGCTGGTAGAGCTTTTTCGCCTCCGCCGTCAGACCTGCCGCACGATAGCTTTCCGCCAATTCAATTTCTGCTGCCGACTTGGATACGGTGCGGGTGGGTTTACTCATCAATTGCTTGTAGATGTCAATCGCTTCCTTATCGCGATGGGTATTGGCATAGAGCGATGCCAAGGCCAATTTGGCGAGAGAGGAAAGGTCGGCATTGTGGTATCCGCCGACCGCTCTGAGTTCACGCTCGGCCGCGGCATTGTCGCCTAACTGCGCCGCGGTTACGCCCAGGAAATAACGCGCGAAGTCCGCCGCCCGGGTGTGAGGGTATCGGTCGATGACTGACTGGAAGAGCTGGTGAGCCTCTTTGGCACGGTCGCCCGTCGAGGCGAAGCTGGGAGAGTCGGGTTGCGCCGGGGCGCCCGGCGCACGCACTGCAGTTTCAAGCGCGATGACGCCTTTGCTCAGATCCACGCTGGCTTTGTCGTCTTGCTGTGCCAGGTAATACCAAGAACCGAGTGCCGCGCCCACTAACAGCAAAACCACCAACCCGGCAACCATCAGCTTATTCTTGTGTTCTACCGTCCAGTGAACGGTCTGCTCGGCTACTTGGATGGTGGCTTTGCTGAATCTGTCCTGTTTGAGTTGGTGACGGGTCTCGGCGCGCACAAACTTCCCTTCTGCCTGGAAATGCTTGGAAAACTTAGTTTAACAGTGGGAAAACGGGACCGTCAAAGAAACCCAAAGCCCTATAACGCCCCCGGGTCACTACCGTGAGGCTTCTTCGAGAATGCCTTTCTCCAGCTTCTCCTGGCACTCGATGCAATGCCGTGTCCAAGGCACCGCCTCTAGCCGCTTGGGATTGATTTCGCGGCCGCAGGAAATACACTCGCCGAAGTTTCCTTCGCGTATTCGGGCCAGCGCACCCTCGACCATCATTAAGAGCTGCCGATCGGCGTTGCTTTGATGAAAAAGGAATTCTTTGTTGTAAGAACTGGCAGCTTTGTCGGCAATGTCCTGAGCCGAATCCTCGTCCGCTGTACGACCATCTTGTTGCGTGCGCGACACCATCCGTCGCAGCTCTTGCTGCCGCGTCTCCAGGCGCTTTTTGAACGCTTCTAACTTCTTTTTTTCCATCTCTTTCCTAGAAACTCATTCCCCCAGTTTCACGCATCCCTGAGATGCCAAAATCCAAACGGGAATCATATGCGCCTTAGATAGATGCGTCAACTCGATCGAAGGGTTCGGCGAAAGCCTGGGGCTAACGCTGCTTTCGACCGTGGCTCGGCCGCGAAGTTCTCTTTGTCGGCAAGAAGAAGCTCTCAATCTGGTTTACGGTACAGTTCCTTCAGGTTCAGCTTGAGCCGTTCCTCAATTTTTTGGGCCTACCGCTTGTCAAGGGCATCGGAGGTATTGGGTTCGCCTTCGGGGCACAAATAAGATAGCTTCCTCGTGCAGATGGCGCGCATAAAAAGGGCCCCATTTCTGGGGCCACAGTTTAAAGAGGCATTTGGCAGGAAAGCTTATGGTTGGTTTTTATAGGGGCCGCCGTCGAGTAGCGGCCTGAGTCGGTAGACCGGATGATAAATGAAGAGGATCGAACCCATGTTGTGAAGGCCTCTTTCTTGAGCTCGGAAAAGTGCACTTGCGCGGCCAAACCAGCTGGGCTCGATTGATGTTGCTCGTTGCCCCACTATCCTATTGGGCCTCAAAGGCTTTCCCCCTCAAAAGCTAAGCGCCAAAAACCTGCCCGGGGCGATTGACAAACTGCAGATTTCTGCACTTTCGCTGCATTTGCCCTGGTTCAGGAATCTTTTCGCTTCGGACCGTGGTCAAAAGCAATGCAAGCCTTTGGGTGGCCTCAATTCTCGCTTCCCGCACCCGACGTCGCCGGCTCAATGGTTGTGTTCAGTCACCTGCATCCTACTTCTGTGACCAGAGAACTTCTGTTAAAACAAAAGGGCCGAGTCGAGATCGTGATCATACGACGTTTTTTTCTGTGGCCAGTACTTGTTGCCCTTGCCGGTTGCGGCAGCGGCGGCTCGAACGGCCAATTGCGTTTTCTTGACGCTTCGCTCGATGCTGCGAACGTGAATTTTTTGGTTGACGGTAAGTCCCTGGCTAGCAATCTCACCTACGGTAATATCAACGACTACACCAGCCTGAAGGCGGGCTGGCGACGCATCCAGGTGGTTCCGGTGAACTCAGGGACTCCCATTTTTAGCAGCAATATTTCGATTGGATCTAATACCAACCAAACCCTTATCATCTCCGGCCCAGTAGCTCATCTGCAGTCCGACCTGGTCAGCGATGGTGGAACAACGGCTACCTCCGGAGATGGTCAGGTACGGGTATTGAACGCTGCTTCGATGATCTCGAGCGCCGACGTGTACATCGTTTCCGCAGGTGCGAGCCTCACTGGACTGCAACCGGTTACCCCCAGCCTCACTTACAACAAAGACACCGGGTACCACCCGGTCGTGGCTGGAAGCTACCAAGTTTTTCTCACCGCGCCGGGCACGACCAACGTCTTCTTGACTGTCGGGCCCATCACTCTGACCACTAACCAGAATCAAACTGTGGTCATTCTCGACCGAATTTCGGCGGGATTCAGCTACACAGTCTTAACCGATGCTCCTTAAAGATTCGAGGAACGCTTGAAGCCAGCCGGCTGGCAGCCGAACGTCGAAGGCCCGGGTCTCGGACGTTATTGCCTGTACTACATGTCACAACACTTTCCAGCCCTGGTGCGTCTAATGAGAAGATCTGGACATCAATTTGGCGATCGCCAGCTCCTATGAGCGGTATAATCAGGAGTTTGGAAATCGGAGGCAATTCACAATGCAGTTGCGCCTAGACCTATTATGGGGCCGTTTCAAAGCGAACCGTCTGGCATTCACCTCGCTGATTCTACTCACTCTGGCGGTTGGCATCTTGATTGGAACCGTGGTCTCAGGCGGCGTCCGTGGCCAAGAAAAAAAGAGCGCGGATGCAACCCCGCTGAGCGTCCCTGCTCCTCGACAGCTTTCCACCCAGTTCTCGCAAATCGCCAAAGCGCTTGAACCCGCCGTGGTCAATATCAATACCGAATCGACGATTAAGCCAACGGCACGCCGGCGAGGCCAAAATCCCGGCCAAAATCCCGGCGACGATCAGGACAATCCCTTCGGTGATTTCTTCGATCGATTTTTTGGCAACGGGGAAAATGGCCCAATTAAGCAGCGCTCGCTCGGTTCAGGGGTCATTGTCGACGGCAAAGGATTCATTGTTACCAATCGCCACGTGGTCGAGAAAGCTGATCGCATTCGGGTCAAACTGCAGGATGATCCGCCCGGAGTTCAACACGATGCCAAGGTCATTGGAACGGACCAGGAGACCGACTTAGCTGTAATCAGAGTAGAGATCGACCGCCAACTGCCGGTCGCAAAGTTTGGCAATTCCGACAGCATGCAGGTCGGCGATTGGGTACTCGCCGTGGGTAGCCCCTTTGGGCTGCAAGCTACCGTAACCGCCGGAATCGTCTCTGCCAAGGGCCGCAATATCGTTCCCAATCGCGCCTTCCAGTCATTTATTCAAACCGATGCCGCTATCAATCCCGGCAATTCCGGCGGTCCTCTGGTGGATATGGACGGCGAAGTCATTGGCATTAACACGGCAATCCTCACCGATACCAACGCCTATGCCGGGGTGGGCTTTGCCCTGCCCTCCAATACCGTGGTGCAGGTTTATAACCAGCTGACCGGTCCCGAACACCGCGTTCAGCGCGGGTCAATTGGCATCGAGTTCAATGCCGAAGCCAACCCAGCCATCGCTCGCGTGTACGGAGTCGAATCCGGCATTACCGTGTCAAGCGTGGTGGCCGGCAGTCCCGCGGACCGGGCTGGCCTGAAGGTTGGGGACACCATCATCTCGGTTGACGGTAAGTCCATCAAGAATGGGGATGAGCTGGTTGCCGAAATCGCCAGCCGGAGACCGGGCAGTAAGGTCGCGCTCGACTACGTTCGCAACAGCAAGAAAGAGCAGGCCACGGTAACGGTGGCTGACCGGGCTAAACTTTTCGCTTCTCGACTCGGCGACGAGGAACAAGGAGGAGAGGAATCCACCCCTAAGCAAAGTCGCTTTGGGATCAACGTGCGCCCGCTAACGCCGGAAATGGCCGATCGACTTAATACTCCCTCTGGTAAAGGAGTGGTGGTTCAAGATGTCAAACCGGATTCCTTTGGCGACGATGTCGGTCTGGCCCGCGGCGACATTATCCTCGAGATCAACAAGCAGCCGGTTAACAGCGAAGAAGACTTCGATCACATCCAATCCAGTCTGAAGAGCGGTCAGGATGTGGTTTTCCTGGTGCGCCAACGCGGAGCAGGACGGAACGATGGAACCATTTTCTTGGCGGGGACACTTCCGTAACTGTTACCCACACCATCGACACTAGTGTCGAGCGCTATTTCACGAGATGATGGCCGAGCGAGGCCGAACACTGGGCCAAGATCTGGAGTTTCTCATCAACTGGCGAATGAACCACTTACCGGAAGTGCGATGGCGAATGATTGGGACTATCCTATGGATGGCTGCTTCTGTTTCCTACGCCGCCGATGTCTCTAAAAACTTGCCCGTATCTTCCTCCTCTCGCTTATTCCATAAGTCTCGAGGTCACCATGCCAAGAGTACGCGCAAGCCACGCCCTCGCGGGCAACAAGCAATTGACGGAGGCCGGGCTCGCCAGATCCAGGAGGCACTGGTTCGCGAACACTACTTAAGCGGCCTGCCCTCGGGGGTATGGGATTCCACCACGCAGGAGGCGATGCGCCGCTATCAACAGGCTCAAGGCTGGCAATCCAAGACCGTTCCCGACTCTCGTGCTCTCATTCGTTTGGGCTTGGGACCAGATCACGAGCACCTGCTCAACCCGGAGAGCGCGATGACCATGGGCCCAGAGCTGCCGCACCTTGAATCCAAGCCGCAGGCCGCGCAGGGCGCCACTTCCACCCCCTTTTCTCCCGCGACCGGAACTGCGAAGCCGGTAAGCTCAGAAGCCGGCGCCTCGGCGGTTCGGCCGCGTTAGACCCACCAACCCTTTGGCTTTTCAAATTACCGTCAGTACCCGGATAAGGGCAGCGCCTCGTTCCGGATCACCGCTGCCGGGTTCTTCTCAACCAATATTTCGGCCAGTTCTTTGCCTAGCTGCTTGGCGACGAGGTGTCGGGCGGCGGAGAGAATCGGAGGCCGGCGCACGGTGTCATGGGCGTCGGTGGCGAGGACATGCACGGCGCGATGTTTTAACAGCCACTGGGCGCTCTGCCGCGCCCGTGTTCCCCACATGCCGGTTAGCGCAGAAGCGGTGACTTGCACCATGCAGCCCAACTCCACCCACTCCAGCACCCGCTCTGGAGTTTGCTGCAGAATCGGATTTCGTTCCGGATGAGTGACAATCGGTACCACCCCGCGTCCACCAATTTTGAGCATCCAATCATCGATGTGCGGCGGAATATTGAAATTGCTGAATTCGATTAATAAGTATCGACTATCTTGAATGCAGTACGGCGCAGCCGAAACCAGCGCACTCTGCATATTCTCGTAAGACAGGTGAAAGTCACATCCCAAGCCTAATTTGGGCCGATCACCAATTTGGCCTTGCAGATGTTCGAGCAGTTGCAAGAGATAAGATCGATCGTAATAGTAGTGATCATTGGCGTGAGGCGTGGCTACCATGTAGTCGATGCCGTCTTCGGCGGCCATTTTGCACATGGCGACCGCCACCTCCCAAGACTTAGGGCCGTCGTCTACCTCAGGCAGAATGTGGCAGTGGATGTCGATCACAGGTTGGTTCTAAGCGCGCTGGGTGTAACGTTGGCGAACAAAATCAGCGATGCCGGCGAAGGCCTGGCGCAGAGTTTCCTCAGGGGGCAGAAACACAGCACGGAAATGTTTGCTTCCCGGTTTCTGACCGAATCCGGCGCCGTGCACCACCAGGATTTGCTTTTCGACCAGCAGCTCTTTGACGAAAACCTCGTCTGCTTCGGGCACCTCGATTCGGGGAAAAGCGTAGAAAGCGCCACGCGGGGGCACACAGTGGAATCCAGGGATCGATTGACACGCCCGCAGGATGAGATCACGCCGGGCACGCAGCTTGAGAATCACTTCCGCGAGGAAATCCTGCGGCCCATCGAGCGCCGCAGGAATAGCATACTGTTCGGGATGGTTGGCCGATAGGCGCGCACGTAGCAACTTGTGCGCCGATGCCAGATAGGGTTTGAGCGCGACCGGATCTCCGCTCACCACAACCCAACCAATGCGCCAGCCCGGCGCGAGATAGTTCTTGGAGAGGCCGCCCAGGGTGAGGACCGGAACATCCCCGGCTACGGCGGCCAGCGAAAGATGCTCGCTGTCATCTAGAATCAGTTTGTCGTAAATCTCATCGGCGATAATCAGCAGGTTGTGCCGCCGGGCCAGCTCAGCGATCTGTTCGAGCATCGGGCGGGTGCAGATCGAACCCGTGGGATTGTTGGGGTTGATCAGGACCAACGCCCGAGTGCGGGAATCAATCTGGCGTCGCATATCTTCAAGGTCCGGTTGCCAACCATCTTCTTCGTTCAGGTGGTAGGAGCTCGTCCGCGCCCCGGTTTTCGCCAGAATAGCCGAATAAAGCGGGTACTCAGGGCTGGGCGTTAGCACGCTCTCGCCCGGGTTCAACAACGCGGTAAGGCAGATATCGACCGCTTCGCTGGCCCCATTGGTGACGAAAACATCCTCGACCGTAGAGATGCCCTTGCGAGCCGCCTCTCGGCGAATTGCCTCCCGCGCGACTTCGACTCCCAAGGAGGGCGCATAGCCATTTTTGTTCTCGCGCATGGCGCGATAGACAGCTTCGACAATGTGGGCAGGAGTAGCGAAATCAAATGCGTTCGGATCACCAATATTCAGGCACAAGACCTTTTTGCCCTGGCGCACCAGATCATCGGCCAAGCAAGCCAGATCGCGGATGGCGTAGCGCAGCTTCTCGAGGCGCTCGGCCGGGGTGATTTCACGGGTTTGAATGACCGACATTTTGTCCATTGTACGTGACCATACCACCCGGCAACAGGACGAGGCGTCCAGTTTCGCTCAATGGCGGTCGCCATTTCGGACAACGACTTCCGTTACCCGCCGTCGGCCGAAATCCCGAGTACGATGGCTCGACGACCCCTGCGATTTAACTGCGGAGGAAACGCCATGCAATGGAACGGCAAACGAATTATCACCCTCATAACATTGGTGTCAGGCGGAGTCACCACCTACCAGCTTCTCAGTAAACCGCAGCCGATTGCCGCTCCCCAGACGGTTGCAAGCGCACGCGCCAACCTCCAATCGTTTGATCAGAAGCTCGGACAACTCTCCGTCCCGCGCACAACAGGGAGCGCTCCGGCGGAAGTGCACTTTACTTCGGACGAGGTCAGCGCCGAAATGGCAGAGGCGGTGGGCGCCCTGCCAGCTGGGCCGGTGAGGGGGGCAAAATCGGTGAGTTCGTCGCCGACCTCTCCGGATACCGTCGTGGCTCCCGGCGATGTTCAGGTCAAAGACTATCAAGTTAAGCTAGAAGGTGACGTCGCCCGCGGTCAATTTCTCACCAAAATAGCCGGCAAAGATGTTTATGTGACCTTGGCCGGACATTTGGGCTCAGAGGATGGCTACGTGACCTTTGAAGCGACCGAGTTCAAGGTCGGCGACTTGAACATTCCCGTCTCCCTGATGAATTCCGCGTTGCAGAAGAAATTGGCCGAACAGCGGGATCAGCTAAGACTTCCTCAGGATGTGGCCGCATTGCGGGTGGAAAACGGCGAATTGGTGATTACCCAGAAGTAGCAATCCCGTGGGGAGTCACCCCTGTGGTCAGCTGCGTCGGCGATAATAGACGGCAAATTCATAGCCCGTGCTGGGGGGAAACAACTCGGCAATTTTGCGCAGTCGTTCCGCCAACGCGCCGGCGGCGAGCAGAGGATAGTCACGCTCGCGCAGGTCCTGATAGTCGACATCGAGGAACAAAGACAACAGATAAATGGAGATGGCATCGGCGAAGGCCGCGCCCAGGTAATCGTTCTTGTGGCGTTCGCTGTCAGCACCGTGAGCGCCAGATTGTTTGCGCGATTCCCAAGCATCGAGCGACGTCTCGCCGCGAATATCAGCTTCGGCTTGCTTCCATGCCAGCTCGGCGAACTCACGCGATACCCCTGCCTTTTCTACAAATGCGTGACCTACGTTGATATAGAACTCAAAGGCGATGGAAAATTTGTCATCCATGAGTCGGGTGGAGATAAACACACACTGCGAGCCGCCCAGTTCCAGGTTGCGATGACAAACTGCATTGTCACTGAGAGCAACATCGTAGCGGTCAGCCACCACCGTCTGCTCACCCTGATTCACCACCAAAGGCACAAAGTAATAAGCCTTGCCGGCGAGCGCACCGGCAATCGCCGCGGGAACAGCCGAGACCATACGGTCCAGATCGATGACGGGTACGCTCATGTCTCCGCCAACCGCGTAACAAATGCCATTCGGCGCCTGAGATACCGGAGATTCACGTATGACCTCTGCCGGCTCTCGCGTCATTGCTTGTATGGTTTCGGTCATGAATACAGGGGCGCGAAGCTTTCTCATGCTGCTTGCGCGTGCCGTTGTAGACCTATTCTAGCGCACGCACGGCTTCAACCGGCAACCGATGGCCGCTGGCTTTGTTGAATCACTTCTCGGTAGCCCGCCAAACCCTCGGCGACCGACCGGTCCCAAGAGAATTTCTTCACTTGTTCATAACCGGCATGGCGAAGTCTTTCCCGCAAGCTGGTATCGAGCAGAACGCGTTGCAAGGCGCGCATGATCTCGAAGAGGTTTTCGGGATTTACCAGGACCGCGGCGTTTCCCACGACTTCAGGAATCGAGGAGGTATTCGAAGTTAATACCGGCGTGCCATGCGCCATGGCCTCAAGCGGCGGCAGGCCAAACCCTTCATAGAGAGAGGGAAAGACAAAAACCTTAGCAATATCATAAAAAATTCGCAAAACCTCGATGGGTACAAAGCCGAGAAAGCGAACCTCGTTTTGCACACCGCCACGAATGACCGTCCTCCGTAGGTCGGGGTGTTTTGAAAGTTCATCCCCGATGATGATGAGCTTTAAGTCAGGAAAGAGCTCCTGCTTGCTGAGTTCGGCTTTGAGCGCCGAGAAGGCTTCGATAATACGCACCAGGTTTTTATGCGGG